>DASWAK010000463.1:0-10575 GCA_036391175.1 Pseudolabrys sp. | reverse complement strand
CGCTCGTCATCGGCGTCGTGGCCTGCGTCGAAGGCTTGCAGGTGCAGGGCAGTGCCGAGTCCCTCGGCGAGAAAACCACCAATTCCGTGGTCAAGTCCATTTTCCTCGTTATCGTGCTCGACGGTGTTTTCGCCATGTTTTTCGCGTCAATCGGGATGTGACATGGCAAAAGATCCCATCATCAAGGTGCGCGATCTGGTCGTCGATCTGAAAGGCGTCCGGATTCTCAATGGCGTCACGCTCGATGTTTATCGCGGCGAGATTTTGGGCTTCGTCGGGGCATCCGGCGCAGGCAAGTCGGTCCTCACGCGCACGATCCTTGGTCTGTTGCCGAAACAGCAGGGACGGATCGATGTCTTCGGCGTCAATCTCGACGAAGCCGGCGAGATGCAGCGCCAAGAAATCGAGCGGCGCTGGGGCATCCTGTTTCAGCAAGGGGCATTATTCTCCTCGCTGACGGTCGGCGAAAATGTCGAATTTCCTATCCGCGAATATCTCGATATTTCAAATCGCCTGATGACCGAAATAGCCATCACCAAGCTGGAAATGGTCGGTCTAAAGCCCGATGTATACCGCAAATACCCTTCGGAACTTTCGGGCGGCATGATCAAGCGCGTCGCGCTCGCGCGAGCGTTGGCTCTCGATCCAGAAATCTTGTTCCTGGATGAGCCAACCTCAGGCCTCGACCCGATCAGTGCTGGCGATTTCGATCAGCTAATTCTGACTTTACAACGAACTTCGTCGATGGCGGTTTTTATGGTAACCCATGACCTCGACAGTCTGCATACGATCTGCGACCGGATCGCCGTTCTCGGCGACGGGAAGATCATTGAGGCCGGTACCATGGAGACGATGTTGGCATCGCAGCATCCATGGCTGAAGTCCTATTTCCATGGTGTGCGCGCCCGAGCAGGCCTGCAAGCTGCAGCGAGGAACTAACGGAGTAGAGTGATGGAGAGAAAAGCGCACTACGCACTGATCGGGTTGTTCACGTTCGCCGTGGTCGCGGGCGCGTTTGGCTTTATTTTCTGGCTGCATCACTCGTCGGGCAAGAAACAGGCCGTCGCTTATCGCGTGATCTTCGACAGCTCGGTGTCAGGATTGCAGGTTGGCGGCAACGTTCTGTTCAATGGCATTCGCGTCGGCGAGGTCACCAATCTGCGGCTCGATCCCGAAAAGCCGTCCCAGGTGATCGCGTTGCTGGCGGTCAACAAGGCGACGCCGATTCGCTCCGACACCCGCGTGGGCCTTGAATTTGCCGGCCTGACCGGCGTCGCCGCAGTGTCTCTCAAGGGTGTTTCTGCGACGACACCATTGATTGAAAGGGAGGAGGGAGAGCCGCCGACTTTGAAGGCCGATCCAAGCGCCAGTCAGGACATGATGCAGGCCGCGCGCGAGGTTCTGAACAAAGCGGAAGAAGTGATCGCCGCCAATCAGGAAGCGCTGCATCAAGCGATCAACGATATTGCCGGATTCAGCGCATCGCTTGCGCGCAATAGCGACAAAGTGGATTCGATTATGAGTAATGCCAATGAAACTATGAGTAATGCCAAGGAAGCAACTGCTTCGGCCCGTACGCTTATCGACAACCTGGACAAGCGCACCGACGACATCACGATCGGCGTCAACAAGATGACCGCTACCGCGACGCGGCAAATCGAAATCGCCGGCAGGGCAATTACGGATCTTGCAAACAATCCGCAGCGTATTTTGTTCGGAGGTGGTGGCAGTACCAGCACAACGCCGGCAGCCACGCCGGCGCGCAGGACGACGAGTACAACGCCGGCGGCCACGCCGGCGCGCAGGCAGCCGCAGCAATAGGGTATGCCGGTTACGCGGCAGGGCGCACTTCGTCGGGATCGAGCGGCAGTTTCACGGGCTGCTTGCGCTTGGCCGACAGATCGAGAGCTTTGGTCAGCATCAGATTCCGGTGTGCTTCTTCCACAGTCGCAGCTGCCGTCGGCAGACCGAGTGCAACGCGGTTGAGCCACGAATCAGTTTCTTCGGCCATCGGCCCGCGTAATTCACCCAGCGCCATATCTCCGGGCGGATAGCTGCCCATGAAATCGACAAGCCGCGTGGCATCCGGATTGTAGCCCTCCGACTGCGGCTTCGAGACCGCAAGCACAATATCGCGGTGCGTATCGTCGATAGTGAGCACGCCGGTGGTACCGACGATGCCGACTTCGAGCGAATACACAGCGGCCGGCCATGTCACGGGCAAGGCCCAGGAAATGTTGAGATGATAGATGGTGCCGTCGGAGAAATTGATCATGCCGGCAGTGCCGTCGATACCTTTGTAGGAGGGGCCCAGCACCTTGTCGACCGAACGCGCATAGCACTCGACCGCAGTCTTGCCTTCCAGGCACCACATGCAAATGTCGAGCGCGTGCGTGCCGGAAATGACCATCGGCGAGATGGTTGCGGGATCATCGGTGCGCTTGTAGTTATCGATGGCGACCAGACGATTCATGAACGCACGTGAAGTCACCATCGTAACATCGCCGAGCGCACCGGTGCGGCATTTCTCCTTGGCCGCCAGCCAGCGGCGGCGGAAGCGTTGGGTGTAGCCGACGACGGCATCCAATTTCGCCGCTTTGATCGCAGTCAAAACCCGCTCGGATTCTGTAAGATTGGTTGCGAGCGGCTTTTCGATCAGCATTGGAATGCCACGCTCGACGGCAGCCATGATCGGATCGACGTGCAGATGCTCGTCGGTACAAATGATAGCGGCGGTTACCTCCGGCCTCTTGAGCAGCTCGACATGACTTTGCGTGACAAAATCCGCATCGATCTTCGGGCCAACTTCGCCGGCACGGTTTGGATTTTTTTCAGCGAGCCCGATCCACGTGACGGCGGGATGGCGCGCCGCCACCTCGCCGCGGAACAATCCGACGCGGCCGCCGCCAATGATCGCGAGACCCACTCCCTTGGCCGATTTCTTCATTGGTTCACCCCCGCGCGGATTTTTTGCTTGAATTCGGCAATCGCCGAAATTGTTTCGTTGGTGAGTGGCAGATCCACTGGCTCATTTCGATCGGCGGACAGATCCGCGGCGCTGTAGGTTTCCATCACGCGTCTGGCGCTTTCCGGGGTCACCATGACCGGCGTGTCGCGGATGCAGGCTTCCAGGAAGTGGATTGTTTCCGGGCCCATGCCGCCGGCGAACACGTTGTCGACCCACTCACCCGGCATTGTAGACATCGGGAACACCTGGCCGTCCTTCTGCGTGTTCAGCCAGTTATCGCGTTGGGTATCGTCGAGAAACAACGAACCTTCGGTGCCGGTGATCTCGATCCAGGTCGCGCAATAGTTTGGATAGCTCGGCGGCAGATTCCAGCCACCGCCGATCATCACCGCCACACCATTATCCATGGTGACAGTGGTGAACATCACATCGTGGGAACCGTTGATGGGCTGCATATAACCATAAGCGCCCTGCGAATAAACGCGCACCGGCTTGGCTGGCTCCAAAAGCCAGAGCACAAAATCGAGGTCGTGAGTCGACTCCATCACGACAGGAGAAAGCCGCACGCGGCTGGCGATCTTTTTTCCCAAGCTGCGCGAGAGATGACGACTAACCAATACCGACACGACCTTGCCAAGGGTGCCGTCGACGATTTTCTTTTTAGCGTACGCAATCTTTGGGTTGAAGCGCTGCGAATAACCGATGGTGAATTTCAAATTGTTGCGTTTGGCCAGTAGGATGAGTTCGTCGGCTTCCCACAGCTCCAATGCGATTGGCTTTTCCAGCATCACGTTCTTGCCGGACTTCAGACACTCGCGGCAGATTGGATAGTGGTTCGATTCCGGCGTAGTGGAAATGTAGACCACGGAGATGTTCGGATTCTTGATGATATCGTTGTAGTCTAGCGTTGCGGTGGCGGGTTTGTAGAGCGCTTTCACTTCGGCCAGCCGATCCGGCCGGATTTCACAAAGATGCAATTTGTCCACCAGCGCAGTACGCGAGAGGGTTTCCGCACGCGTGCCCCCGACCCACCCGACACCGATCACTGCGGCTTCAACCGTTTTCACCAGACGTATTCCTTCCGTTTCTTATGATGTCCTGCGACCGGCGCGGCCGCGCGGGCGGCACACTAGCCTACACACAAAGTAACCGGAAGAGCGTGCGTTTTCAGCGCGCGAAAGTGGGCATGCCGACGCCAAACACTTGACGCGCGAATTGTGGATAGACCTCCGCCAATTGCGGCGCGACCACCTCACGCATGAGGTTGAGCGTCTCGGGTGAGGGCGCTGGAGTCTGCGGTACAGCGGCCGGCATTTCGAAATCGAATCCTGTGTTTTCCAGGACCTCTTCGACTGTGCCGCCCGGATGCACGCTTGCCAGCACGAAGTGTCCGTCCAAGAAACTGAACAGACAACGGTTGGTCACTAGCGCGATCGGCCCACCCGGACGATAGACGTTGGCTTCGCTTGTGCCGGGCGCGCTGATGAAATCGACCTTGGGCACCAGCGTGCGGCGCGAATGCTCGGTGCGGAAAAGGATCACCTTCGGCACCACATAGTAGAGATAGGCGGAGCCAAACGAGCCGGGGAAGCGCACGTTCGGGCGCTCGTAGTTGCCCGTGCTCACAAGGTTGACGTTGCCCTGACCGTCGATTTGTCCGCCCGAGAGGAAGAATACATCGATGCGCCCTTGGCCCGCGCAGTCGAACAGTTCGCGCGCTCCATCGGTGAAGAAATTGTGCTTGCGGCTCTGCAGTAGTGAAACGTAAGGGCGTCCCTTGCCACGTTCGCGCGCGAGCAGTGCTGCGGTTGCCGGGATTGGCGAAGCGTTGCCGACCGCGACATGACGTACATCGCCGATCAGACGCGCGATCACGTCAGCGAGTAGTTCCTCATCACGGAAAGTTTGTTTAGTGTGCGGCAATTCGTGGCCTATCCGTCATGGCGGCTGAGAGGGCTTTGATCACGCTGCCTTCTTCTCATACACATGCTTGGCGACGTATTCCACGAAACCTTCTGTCGTCGCCGCCATGCGCGCGTACTCAGCAAGATGGTTAGTATCGGCGGAATAAAAATCCGGCAATCCCAACGGCCATGCGCCGCGCTCGGCCACCGCGATGCTTTCGACATAAAAGCCCGCCAGCGTGCCGGCGGCGAGCGTGGGATCGTCCAGCAAATTGCCGTCGTGGATTTTTTCCACCGTTGCAATGGTTTTATTTGCGGCGTGGGCCATAGTGGCAAGCTCTCGTTGCCGCCCGATCCAGATATTTCCGAAACGGTCCGCCATCGGCGCGTGGATCAACGCCACGTCCGGCCTGATCGCTGGCAGCAGCACGATAGGATCGTCATTGCCAAACGGGCTGTCGATCACTTTCCAGTCGTCGCGGTATTTCAGGACATCCGAGCCGACAAGCCCGCGCAGCGGCATAAACGGCACACCTTTTTCCGAGGCCTGCAATGCCGCATGCAGCGCCGGGCAGGTGGCGTCTTTCATTTTGATTGCGCCCGATGTGACTGCAGCAGTAAAGCGTGGCGCCGGGCCATATTCACCGAGACTGACCGCGCTCGTCTCCAATGTTTCGACGCAGCCGGTGCCGATCAGGAGGTCGGCTTGCAGGCTCGATGTTGGGAGTGCGACCAGATGTATCCGTTTCACCCCGCGCCGTATAAGTGCGCGCGTCGCGGCCATTGGCACGCCCGAAACCTCGCGCGGCACCACCAGCATGCAACCGTCACTAATTAGCGCGATCGCATCGTCGATTGATTTCGCCAGTTGAAACATAGTGGCCTGCAAAGTTGCGCGGCATTGCCGCCGCCACCATTTTTCCCATTGTTGCCCTTGCAACGTCCACTGGATTTTGCGACTTGGATTATGTGCCCGGCAACCTGCAGGACAAGCTGCGCGCCCAGCGCTTTGTTATTACCGCGGAAGTGACGCCGCCGGTGTCGGCCGACCGCAGTGAATTGCTAGCCAAGGCCTTGCCCTTGAAAGGCCTTGCCGACGCGGTGAATATTACTGACGCTGCCGGTGCTCGACCGCATCTCGGTGCCGTTACCTCCGCCGCGTTTCTTGTGGAGCAGGGCATTGAAACCGTTCTTCAACTTACCTGCCGCGACCGCAATCGTATCGCATTGCAAAGCGATCTATTGAGTGCCGCGGCGTCCGGCGTGCGCAATCTGCTGATGCTGCGCGGCGACGATCCGAGCGCCGGCGACCAACCGGATGCCGTGCCGGTATTTGATCTCGATCCGCGCTCGCTACTCGATACCGCGCGGCGGCTTCGTGACACCGGGGAATTGCCGACCGGCCGCAAGGTCACCGGCCGCGCCGACTTTTTCCTCGGCAGCGCCGACAATCCGATCGATCCAGCGCCCGGCTGGCGACCAGTAGGCTTACAGGCCAAAGTCGACGCCGGCGCGCAATTCGTGCAGACGCAATTCTGTATGGACGCCGGCTTAGTGCGCCGCTACATGGCGCGGCTCGCTGAACATGGCGTGACCGACAACCTGTCAATCCTGATCGGCATTGTGCCACTGCGTTCCGCCAAGTCGGCGCGTTGGATCAAGGAAAAACTGTTCGGTGCCGTGATTCCCGACGCGCTTGTCGATCGCATGGAGCGGGCGAGCGATCCTGCGGCGGAAGGTCGTCGTATCTGCATCGACTTGGTGCGCGAATTGACGGACGTTCCGCACGTTGCAGGCGTCCACATCATGGCGCCTGGTAACGATGCTGCAGTGCCCGGCATTATCAAGGCGGCGCGAGACAGTATCTCCCGTCTCGCGCCTGCCTGATTGATCAACTCAGCGGCCCGACGGCTTACGGCCGATCGCCCCGTTGCGGATGCGTCTTGTGCAGACGCTTGCGGGCCAAAGACCAGTCCCGCACAGTGGTCTTGGGAACGCCCGCGGCCATAAAATTGGTGCTAAGATCGCGAGAATAACGGCCCACCAGAGGTCATACGAACTGGAGTTCAGGGAGGAACTTCACCATGCGCATCGCTGTGTCCGAGAAGGTCGCGATTGGTACAATTGTTGTCGCTGCGATCTTTGCCGCCTTGTCCGCTCCCGCCGGCGCGCAGGAAAAGGTCTGGAAGCACGGCCTGATCAGTGCCAAGGCCGACGCGGGCATCTTTCTGATGGTGTCGACCCGCGACTTTGCCAAGAAACAAGGCCTCAAGATCGAAGTCTCGCAGTTCAAGGACGACCAGCTCGCCCTGAAGGCGCTGATCGCTGGCGAGCTCGACAGCTTCGAAGGTGGGCCACAGGGGGTATTTGCTGCCGACGCCAAGGGCGGCGACATAAAGCTGCTTGGCTGCCATTGGATCGTGGTACCGCACGGAATCTATGCCAATGACAAGATCGCCAAGATCCAGGATCTCAAAGGCAAGCAGATCGCGGTATCGGCCCCGAACTCGATGCCCGACATGCTTGCGCGCTCGGCGCTGGCGAAATTCGGCATTTCCGACACCGACGTGAAGCTCGCCGCTGTCGGTGGCGACCGTGATCGTTACCAGGCGCTCATCGGTGGTGTTGTCGACGCCGCAGTGGTGTCAAATGAATATCAGCCAATCGCGCCAAAGAACGTCCATTTGTTAGTTGCCGGTCGTGATGCGGTACCGAATTTCCTGCGCGTGTGTATGGCATCCAGTTCCAAGAAGCTGGCTGAGCGAGGCGATGATGCCGTCAAATTTCTCGCCGCCGAAATGAGCGCATTGCGCTTCGCCCTCTCGCACCGGGACGAGACCATCGCGCTGACACGCGAGCTCATTCATGCAAAACCCGACGATCCGCGTCCGGCCTTTGTGTACGACGATGCGGTCCAACACCATGCCGTTGATCCGACGCTACCGTTGCCGGCGGAGAAAATCCAATGGATCCAGGAGCAGATGGTGAAGGCCGGCAAGCTTAAGGCTCCGCTCGACCTGAATGCTGTCACCGCGCCGGAATATCGTGAGAAGGCCCTCAAGGTTATAGGCCACTAAGGCGAGCTTTGCATTTGGAGAATTGAATGGGTGAGGTGACTTTCCTCGAGGTGTCCAAGCGCTTTTCCTTGCGCGTGGACGGTGAGGTCCATCACGTGCAGGCGCTCGACCGCGTGAGCTTTACGGTGAATGATGGTGAGATTGTCGCGCTGATCGGGCCTTCCGGCTGCGGTAAGACCACGGCGCTTCGCGTTGCAATGGGTCTTGATCCATCGACCGGCGGTCGCGTCACCGTGGATGGGCGTGAGGTCAACGGCTGCGGCTACGACCGCGGCATGGTGTTCCAGCATGCCGAGCTGTTGCCCTGGCTCTCTGCTTTGCAGAACGTGATGTTCGGGCTGGAGATGAAGGGCGTGCGCGGCGCGCTGCTGCGCGAGACTGCGGAGAAATATCTGCATCTTGTCGGTCTGAAAGACTCCCAGAATCGCCGTCCGCACCAGCTCTCCGGCGGCATGAAACAGCGTGTCGGCATCGCTCGCGCTCTCGCTATTGATCCCAAGGTCTTACTGATGGACGAGCCATTCGGCGCGCTCGATGCGCAGACACGTGAGACGTTGCAGGCCGAGCTGCTGGACATCCACGCCCGCACTGGCAAGACGATTCTCTTCGTCACTCATGACCTTGACGAAGCGGTGCTGATCGGCGACCGCATCGTGATAATGAAGAACGGTCGCGTGCAGGAGATCATGAAAGTGCCGCTCAAGCGCCCGCGCTCCAATCTCGGCCTTGTGCGCGGTTCGCCGGAATTTGCCGAGACGCGCTACAAAGTCTGGCGCGCAATACACGATGGCGCCGCGCTACACTGATGGTTGATATAGCAAACAGACAAGAGAAAGCGGCTGCGGCGCCGGAAACGGAAACCGCTGAGCGCCTGCCCGGTTGGGTGATCACGCTTGCATCGATCGCGGTGGTTCTGATCCTGTGGGAGATATTCGGTCGCCGCGTGAATCCCGTCTTTGGCTCGTATCCATCGGCGATAGCACAGGCGTTTTGGGAGCTGGCGGTCACCGGCCAATTGTGGTCGGCACTCTACGACTCCTTACGGCCGTTCCTTCTCGGTTATGCGCTGGCGATCCTGATTGGCGTGCCGCTTGGCCTGCTGATTGGCGGCTTTCGTGTCGCGGAGGCCGCGCTCGGCGTCTACGTTACCGCCGGTTACGCCATGCCGCTGGTGGCGCTGGTGCCGCTGTTGATCCTGTGGCTCGGCCTCGGCTTCGCGGTCAAAGTCGCCGTCGTGTTCCTGATGGCGCTGTTTCCAATTTGTATCAACACCTGGCTCGGTGTCGTTGCCGTGCCAAAAACGCTAATCGAGGTGGGAAAATCCTTTGTCGCACCCAACATCGTCATCCTGCGGCGTATCGTTCTGCCGGCCACGCTGCCGTACATCATGGCCGGGATTCGCCTCGCGGTTGGTCGCGCGGTGGTGGCTATGGTAATTGCGGAATTCTTCACAACCATTTCCGGCCTCGGCGCCGTGATTATCAATTCCGCCAATAATTTTGACACGGCCACCATGTTCGTCCCGATCATTGTCCTGATGCTTATGGCGGTCGGGCTGAACTGGCTGATCGGCTTCGTGGAGCGCACGGTCGCACCCTGGCAGGCGGAAATTGCGGGGCGGGATAGGGAGTAGGACTTAACTGCGCTCGTCCCCGCGAAAGCGGGGACCTAGGTAAAAATTGTATTTAGCTGGATTCCTGCTTCCGCGGGAATGAGCGGATTAGGCGACTGCCCAGATCGCCTTAAACAAATTGCGCACCTGTTGTTCCGAAATATTCCGAGTAATGAATACCACGCGGCTCTGCCGGGTTTCATCCAGCCAGCTTTCAAGTTCGACTGGCGGATGGGCAAGGTGCTGCACGAATTGAACCACTACCGGCCCCTCGCAGCCCTCCACGTTGAGGAAGCCTTTGGCACGCAGCAGGTCTGGCCCGCGCAATTGCATCAGCGCGTCCATCGAACGCGCGAATACAGCCCACGGTATCGGCTTTTCTTGCGTGAGCACGAAGCTGCCGATGCCATCGCTATGCGCTGTCTCTGCCACGAATGTATTGCGCTGATCGGACGCGGCCTCGGTCAGCCGCGTGGGATCGAGTTCGCCATGGACGGCCTCAAGAATTTCCGCGCCGGGATTGAGCGCGCGCAATTGCGTAGTGAGCGCTGCGCTGGCGCCTTCGCCGGCGATATCGGTCTTGGTAATGACCAGCCGGTCGGCAAGGATCGCCTGCTTGCGTGCCTCCGCCGACCAGCCGAGCGTGTCGAGCCCTGTCTCAGCATCGACCACTGTCACCACCGCCTCGATATGAAACACGCTACCGAGCGCGCGGTCGGTGGCGAAAGTTTGCAGGATCGGGCTCGGATCGGCGAGGCCGCTGGTCTCGATCACGATACGGCGGAAGTCCGGCAATTCCCCGCGCTCGCGTTCCAACACCATGCGGCGCAGCGCCTGCTGCAGGTCAGTCCGGGTGATGCAGCATAGGCACCCATTGCCAAGCAGCACGGTTTCGTCGGCGCTTGAGCGCACCAACGCATCGTCGATGCCCGTCGCGCCAAATTCGTTGATGACGACTGCGGTGCCTTGTCCCTCTGGCGTCGCCAAAAACCGCTTAAGCAGCGTGGTCTTCCC
>DASWAK010000462.1:0-1585 GCA_036391175.1 Pseudolabrys sp. | reverse complement strand
TTGCTCCACCCCAGTAGCCCCTTCTTAAGACTTGTCATCCTGTCTCTAACGACGCTGGGCTCTGTCAAGACCTTATCGGCGACACTTCACCGTTGACGTCAGAGGGTTTGATGTTGCGCCCACTTCGTCTCGTAGAAAGGTTTTGACTTTGCTCGACCAAGGTTCGTGTTCTCTCAATCGTGCGGTGGACGCAGGGTCTCACCACCCATCTCTTCGGCGCTTCCGGCCACAATTGTTGCTTCGAACTCCCCGCACTTCGGGGAGGCAGGCTGCCCACTCAAGCGCTCGGTGGCTTGCGTCCGACCACAGAATGACTCGGGCTTGCCTGCACCACGGCCCTGCACAATTGCGCGTACGTCCAGTCCTCGCGCAACATCAGGTACAACCGCATGGCCAGCTTGCGGGCGACCGCAACTTTCGCCAGTCCACGATGCTTGCGTATCGCCAAGCGACGATAGAAGCGGCCCAGAACGGCATCGTAGCGCGCCGCACTCTGTCCCGCTTCCACCAGCAAGAAACGCAGAAACGAACTGCCCTGCTTGCTGATCCGGCCCAGCTTCTGTCGCCCGCCACTGGAGTGTTCGCTCGGAATCAGTCCAAAGTAGCTGCCGACTTGCTTCGCCGAAGCGAACCGTTCTGCCGGTCCCAGCGTCAACACCATGGCCAGCGCCGTCACCGGCCCCACGCCGGGATGAGTCCGCAACTTCACCGCCGCCGGACGCCGCGCCACTTCTTCTTCCACCTGCTGTTGCAGCGCCGCGATTTCCTGCTCCAATTGCTGCAGCGTTTGCAACAGCTGCTTCCGCCGCTCGGCCGCGTACGGCAGCAAGGGCAACTGCTCCAATTCCGTCCGCCCCGCTGCCGTCCACAGCTTCCACTTCTTCTGCACTCCCTGGCTCAGCGCCAGCGCGTGCAGTTGATTCTTGACCCGCGTGCGTGCCTGCACCTGTTTGTGCCGATGCACCAGCAACTGCCGCACGTCCCGCTCTTCCAGGCTCGGCACCCAGATCCGCGGAAACCGATCCTCCAGCAGCAACTGCAAAAGATGTGCGGCATCGCGCCGGTCCGTCTTCTGCTTGCGCACGTCCATGGCCCGGATCTTGCCGGCATCACCCAGCCACAGCTCAAAGCCCAACTCCGCCAGCAGATGCTCAAACCACGGATAGTGCCCGCACGCCTCCATCCCGACCCGCACGGCGTGGCCGCCGAGCGAGCGGTAAAACTGCTCCGCCTCGGCGCGATGGCGCAAGCGTTGTTCTTGCCTCTCTCCGTTTCGCTTGTCAAAGATCGCGACCTGCTGAAACCCAGGATGAAAATCACAGCCTATAATCAGCATGACGTTGGCTCCTTCTCCGAGCCTTGGTCGGTTTCGCAGCTACCACTGTACTCGCCACGATCGAGCCAACGTCGTTATGCAATCAAGCGAAGCGAAGGACCTGCTGTCCGCGCGAGATCAAAGTGCAGCATCTCATTCCAACACCGCGGCAAAAGCAGTCAAAATGCGGCTAGGAAGTTCCGCCGCTTTTGGTTTTCCCTTGAAGCCCAGGTCGTGACCTACGCCCTCCACCGGCAAGAGTTCCGCCTT
>DASWAK010000461.1:0-2680 GCA_036391175.1 Pseudolabrys sp. | reverse complement strand
ATTGCTGCCCCCGGCTTAGGACGCGGGATCGTAGCAACACCCGCATGTCTTCAGGAAGGGGTCAACCGAGAGACCAAGCGATGTCCGCTTTGGGTCGATTCTGTTGAAGAAGTCGGCAAGTAGATCGGGCGGATTACATCGCCCCTCTCGGGACGGTCATCTACCGCTGCGATCTGATCTCATGCTGGCTTCAGGTCCGGTATTGGTATCAGTTTTGCTAATTTCCGAAGGTTCTGGGCGGTTGCTGCGAGGAGGAACTCGTCGCGGGCACCATTCGGTCCTCGCAGTCGAAGTCGATCGAGCTTCAAAATGCGTTTGAGGTGCGCGAACAGCATCTCAATCTTTTTGCGGAGTCGTCGAGATATTCGACCTTCCCAAGACTTTGCAATCTGGCGGGCCATATCACGAGCGCCTTCGTGGATTGAGCGTGTCACCTTGCGGGCCGGTTCCTTTGGGCAGCAGCCGGGTTTTAAGACGCAGCCAGTGCAGTCATTTTTGCTTGCACGGTAGAGCATCGTCGCGCCGTCATTCACCAGCGTCCCCGTCGTGGTCAGCATAATGCCGCCAGGGCAGAAGTAGGCATCGCGCTCATGGTCGTAGGTGAAGTCGTCGCGTGCGAATGTACCGTCCTTGCGCGCCGACTTGTCGAACACGGTCACATGCGGTTCGATGCCGTGCTCATAGACCAGCCAGCCGAGCATCTCGGCCGAGCCATAGGCGCTGTCGCCCATGATCTTGGCCGGGCAGAGATCGAAGCGGGAGATCGAGCGCTCGATCATGCGTTTGGCGGCCAGAACTTCAGCCTGCCGGATCGCGGCGGTTGCTTCGACATCGACAATGATCGCGTTCTCGACATCGATCAGATAGTTGGTCGAGTAGGCAAAGAAGGCCTGCCCGCCATGGGCAGCGGTCCAGCGCGCTGCCGGATCGACCGGCGAGACGAACTTGGGCGTGACTTCGGTCGCAGCGCCGAAGGCGGCATCGTCGAGCACAGCCAGATACTCTTCGACCGCCCGACCTGTGGCTTCGGGCGGAAGTCTCTTCTCACCCTCGATGCCCTTCACTCGGTTGGCGTCTGCCCTGATCAGGCTGGCATCGACTGCGAAGGCTTCGCCACCAACCAGACCTTCCCGGATGCAGCGCCGCAGGACTGTCTCAAAGACGCGCCGCAGTAGATCACTCTCGCGGAAGCGGCCATGCCGGTTTTTGGAGAAGGTGGAGTGATCGGGCACCTCGCCATCAAGGCCGAGCCGGCAAAACCACCTGTAAGCCAGATTGAGGTGAACCTCCTCGCAGAGGCGCCGCTCAGACCGGATGCCGAAGCAATAGCCGACAATCAGCATTCGAATCATCAGCTCAGGATCAATCGAGGGCCGGCCCATGCTGCTGTAAAACGGCACCAACTCCCGCCTCAGATCGCCAAGCTCAACGAACCTGTCGATCGACCGCAACAGATGATCAAGCGGAATGTGCCTTTCCAGCGAGAACTCATAGAACAACGCAGCCTGTTCGACTTGCCGATGTCCCATCATGATCTTCAGTCCTGTCTACCGCAGCGACTGAATCAGTGAACGTCATGCGTCGCAACTGCCGACTTTTTCAACACAATCGACCCAAAGCGGACATTGCGCTCATCGCGTGCCGAGTTTGATCCAAGTCAAACCGGTTCGCCCTTGACCGCCTAGTTTCGCAGCTAAGCCCTCCAGACGATATCACCGTTCGAAGTTGAGATATTTGTTGCGACCTTTCACTGTCGAGAATCTGACTTGCGGGTGGGCGGGCAGCATCGCACTCGCTGGTGCAGTCGGCATTGCTTATTACCTCGCGGCGTTGCTCTCCTACGGTCTGTCATCTGAAGGCCTGGCTGTATTCTGGCCCGCATCTGGTATTGCTCCCGGTATCTTGATTGCTCTTGGGTCGCGTGCGCGATGGCCGGTGGTGGGTGGGGTGATAGTCGCGGTCGTTGCCAACCATCTCATGATGGCGGATCCCCTGCGGGTCGGTATCGCCTTCGCCTTATCCGATGCGGCGGAAACTCTGATTATAGCTGGATTGATTGAACGCTACTTCGGCGCGGGTTTCAGCCTCGATCGCATGCGCCACGTGCTTGGCCTGCTCGCGGCAGCGTTGGCCGGAACTTCCGTTTCAGGAATCGGAGGGGTTGCTGCGTCTGCGCTGCTACAATCTCCAACGGTACCGATCCTGGCCATCTGGGAGCTCTGGGTCACATCCAATACAATCGGCTTCATTGCGGTTGCGCCGCTACTGATTGGGCTCGCCGCTGCCCTGCGCCAGCGGCCGCGAGGCAGTGAACTCGTCGAGGGCGCCGTGGCACTCACGATGCTCGCGGCGATGACCGGGGTAATTATTTCGCTGTCACAGGAGCGCTGGGAGACCGTGGTGCCGGTTGCCTGGCTGTTTCCGATGTTGTTGTGGCTTACCGCCCGTTGTCGACCGGTTTTCGCTGCGGCGGCAGTATTTATGGTTTCCGTTGCAATCGTTTGGACGACGATCTTCGGTATCGGTCACTTTGGAGACCCGGATCTACCGATCACCGTGCGTATCCAAGGAGCTCAAGCTAACATTTTGGTTGTAGCACTCAGCGCGTACTTCCTCGCTGCGCTGTTTGCCGAACGCAAGGAGAATGAGACGCGCCTCGCCCGCTCAAACATGATGCTGG
>DASWAK010000460.1:0-2583 GCA_036391175.1 Pseudolabrys sp. | reverse complement strand
AGACGATAAAGACGCCAAGACAGTGCGGACGCTGACCGGGTGCCTGCAAAAAGGTGACGGCGCCAACGAGTTTGTACTTACCGCAAAGGACGGAAGCCGGTGGGAACTCCGCAGCGAACGCGTCGAGATGGCTCCTCATGTCGGTCATACCGTTACCATCACCGGAACTGCAGGGCGTGCTCATGCTAAAGCCCACGAAATGAAAGAGGAAGTCAAAGGAGAAATGAAGGAGCACGGCATGGCCAAGGATGAAAAGGAGGGTGGTCATCTGGAGGTCACCAAAATGACCCATATCAGTGACACCTGCAAGAAGTAAGTCACCCTTGCGGTTTTTTGGGCCGCCCCGCGCAGACTGTTACGAAACACTAGGCCGGCAAAGAGAACGATGCGAAGATGCCCTCGCGAAAGCGAGGGCATTTTTCATGGCTTACGTCGAGGGCGAGGCGCGGGGTCAGCACACGCTGTTTCCGACGACGCTCGATGAGTTGATTCCGGAAGATCACGTGTGCCGTGTGATCGAGGCGTTCGTGAACAGGCTGGACGTGGGGGGACTGGGGTTTGTCCGTGCCGAGCCCGCCGAGACAGGGCGTCCCGGCTACGATCCGCGGGATCTGCTGAAGCTGTATCTGTACGGCTACCTGCAGCAGATTCGTTCCTCGCGTCGCCTGGAGGCCGAGTGCCGGCGGAATGTAGAGATGATGTGGCTGCTGAGGCGTCTGGCACCGGATTACAAGAGCATCGCTGAGTTCCGGCGGATGCACCGCGAGGCGGTGACGGAAGCCGGGGCGGAGTTGGTACGGTTTGCACGCTCGGTCGGGCTGGTTCGCGGCGAGTGGGTGGCCATTGATGGTTCGAAGTTCCGCGCGGTGAGCAGTTCGCATGGCGTGCGTGAGCGTGAGGCGATGAAACGCTACCTCGATCGGCTTGAGGTGGCCGACGAGCAGGACGAAGTGGTCATCGACCCGAGCGCAGTGGTGGCTGCACTGGAGAAGTTAAAGAGTCATCGGGAGCCGGAAGCGGGGTTTATGCGCATGGGGAGCGGCCACGCGCCGGCTTACAACGTGCAGACTGCCGTCGATGCGGAATATGCGTTGATCGTGGCGCAGCAGGTTACAACCGAAGCCAACGATCAACGCAGCCTGCTGCCCATGGCCGAAGCGGCGCGGGAGGCGGTCGGCGATCCGCCATCCCTGCACGTAGTCGCCGATGCCGGTTACTCGAATGGCGAGCAAGCCGAAGCCTGCGAAGCCAAGGGCATTCTGCCGCATGTACCCGCGAACCGCGCCGTCAACAACAAGGGAGACGGTACATTGTTCGACCGCAGCCAGTTTCAGTACGACGAGACGACGGATCGGTTCCGCTGCCCGGCAGGCCAGACGCTCACACGCAAACAACTCTCGCGCAAAGATCGTGCCGTGTTATACGCGAGCACGCCGGAAATATGCGGCGCATGCATGTTAAAGGACCGCTGTACCACTTCTGCGCGACGGTTCGTGCAGCGGCATCTTCATGAAGATGCGCTCCAGCGGATGCAGCAACGCGCCACCCCGGAAGCGATGCGGCTGCGAAGATCGACCGTCGAGCATCCCTTCGCCACGCTCAAGTACCGCATTTTCGGACACCCGCGCTTCCTGCTGCGCGGCGCCGGCGGAGCCCAGACCGAAATCAGCCTGGCGACCATCGCCTACAACCTGAAACGAATGATGAATGTGCTGGGCGGGCAAAAACTCGCGGCAGCACTCTGATACGGTGCCGTTGCGGCCCGATCAGAAAAACCCTCAAAACACAAAAAACGGTGCCCGAAACCGGAGCACCGTTCATAACTCAATCCAGAAGCCGCGTTTCGTAACAGTCTGTGAACCCGCGGCTTTGCCGTTGGAATAAGTTTGTAGGCGAGGCGCATTCGCAAGGCGCGTGTGCCGCACGATGCCGACTAGCGCCGGCCCTTCTTGGCTTTCTTCGCGCCTTTCTTCTTGGCTCCGCCCTTCTTGGGCGCGGCCGCTTTCTTTTTCGCGCCGCCTTTCCTGGCGGGCGCTTTCTTTTTCGGGGCAGCCTTCTTCTTGCCCTTCTTTGGGGCCGCTTTCTTCGGAGCCGGTTTCTTGGGAGCCGCTTTCTTGGCTTTCTTGCGACCACCACCGCCGTCACCGCCGCCGGTGCTGGCCGGGGCCGGCGCTGCCGGAGTCGGAGGCGGCGTCATCTCGGCTGACGGCTCTTCCTCTTCCTCTTCTTCCTCTTCCTCAAAATCCTCTTCCAGGTTCTCACCGTAGGAGCCGGCTTCGCCGAATTCATCCATCTCGTCATCGCGTCCGTAAAGAGTGATGTCGTCGAACATATGTCCTCCAAGTTGGCGAGCGCGGCGTCATGGCACCGAGGCAGCTCGCTTTGTGCCTGGTAATGAACAGCCAACAGAGCCGATGAATAAGTTCCGAAAACCGCGGCGGATTATAGCACAGCGTTTTTTCTCTTCACTACCGGCGGTTTGCATGGATGCGCATGCGGACGGACAGAGATGTACCGGAAAAGAGTAGCGGGAGCAAGATGTTCCCGCGCCAGCCGGCTGGAAGCCGGCGCTCCTCACGGCGC
>DASWAK010000459.1:0-7662 GCA_036391175.1 Pseudolabrys sp. | reverse complement strand
GTCCAACGATCAGATTGTACTGGCCGCCGACGGCGCCCTGCGCTGGACGGGTGATCTTGTCGGCAAGCTGATGGCCGGCGACGACACTTTGCGTCCGCGCGTGCGTATCATCGCTGATGAGCATCTCACCGGGCCGGCACGCGAGCTTGTGCAGACGCGGCTCGATCTCTGGCTCAAGACGCATATCGAGAAGCTATTGGCTCCGCTGTTCTCGCTCACCGCAGCAGAAGACGTCACGGGCATGGCGCGCGGTGTCGCGTTTCAACTCGTTGAATCGCTCGGCGTGCTGGAGCGGCAAAAAGTGGCGGAGGAAGTCAAAGGGCTCGACCAGCCGGCGCGCGCCACCTTGCGCAAATATGGCGTCCGTTTCGGGGCCTATCACGTCTATTTACCCGCGCTCCTCAAGCCTGCGCCACGTGCGCTTGCGACGCAATTGTGGGCGATCAAGCACGAGAACCCGGAGGCGAAGGGCGTCGGCGACCTCCTGCATCTGGCGGCCAGCGGCCGGACCTCGATCCCGGTCGACAAGGACACACCGAAGGCTCTTTACCGCACCGCCGGTTATCGGATTTGCGGCGAGCGTGCGGTGCGCGTGGATATTCTGGAGCGGCTCGCAGACCTCATTCGTCCGGCGCTCGCCTGGCGCGAAGGCGCCCCGGGCCCGAAGCCAGATAGCGTGTTCGACGGGCGCAGCTTTCTAGTGACCGGTGCGATGACGTCGCTCACCGGCGCTTCGGGCGAGGATTTTGCGTCGATCCTACGCTCGCTGGGCTACCGCATGGATCGCAAGCCGAAGCCCGTTGAGCCGACCGTATCGGTTCTTGCAGTGACTGATGCAACCGCTCCGGCCGACATTGCAGAAGCGACACGGGCGGCAAGCGAGGCAGCGCCTTCAACAGCGGCCGCCCCCTCTGAGTCCGCACCAATAGAAGCAATATCAACACAAACGACCGAAGAGGCTAGGGCCGCCGATCTGCCATCGCGTTCATTGCTGCCGGAGCCGGAATTCCTGGCGCCCGGAGCTGCACCATTGGTGCAAGAACAGATGCCTGCAATGGAAGGGGCTGCAAAGTCTGAGGCAGTGTCGGTTGAAGCCGTGGCCACCGCACCGGCTGTGGAAGATGCCGCTCAGCCGGGTCCGGTTGAAAGTACGCCGTCCGAGGACGCGGCCTTCGTCGAGGTTTGGCGACCGGCTGGTCGTTCCGAGCGGCGCCCGCATCGATCTCGCCGCCCGCAACGTCCGCAGCATATGCAAGTTGCGGCATCCGAATCCGGCCCTGCGGTCGCGGCCTTGCCGGCAGAAGGTGCCGATGCATCGCCCACTTCGGAAGCTGCTCAGCCGTCGCCCGGCGCGCGTCGTCCACGTCACGATCGCCCGGACCGCCAGCAACGTCAGGACCGCCATGAGCGGCAACAACGGTTGGAGCGTCAGGGCGAGCGCGGCGAAAGAAACGACCGCGGCCCACGTCGCGAACGGCCGCGCCGCAATCGTGATGAAGGAATTGGCCGCGCGGAGCGCGAGCAATATTTTGCGAAGCCACATGGATCCGACCGCCGCGACAAACAGCCGGATCCCAATTCGCCCTTTGCAAAGCTTGCTGCGCTCAAGCAGCAGCTCGAGCAAGGTGCCAAAGAGCCGTCTTGAGAACGGGTGCCCAAGGTCGGGATCGCCAACGCATCGACAAATGGCTTTGGCACGCGCGCATGGTGCGCACCCGCAGCGATGCAGCCGCGCTGACCGCAGCGGGGTTCGTGCGGCTGAATGGGAAGCGTATGACCGCCGCCAGCCATCCGGTGCGGATTGGCGATGTGGTCACGCTTGCGCTCGATCGCGCGGTGAAGGTGATTCGGGTGGAGGGTGTTTGCGAAAGGCGCGGCGGCGCTCCGGCCGCACGCGCGCTTTACCGCGATTTGACCTGAAATTCCGCGATCGAGGCCTTCATTTTTCGCGCATCGTTAGGCTAGGTCCGCAGTGGCGGGCGCGCTGGTTGCGGCCTATCTGTCGTTACGTTACGCAGCGTTTGCGAAAGGCTGTCCGGAGCGGGGAATGACCTACGTCGTCGTCGAAAACTGTATTAAATGCAAGTACATGGACTGTGTGGAGGTATGTCCGGTGGACTGCTTCTACGAGGGCGAGAATATGCTCGTCATTCATCCCGACGAATGCATCGACTGTGGCGTCTGCGAGCCGGAATGTCCTGCCGAGGCGATCAAGCCAGATACCGAGACGGGCCTGGAAAAGTGGCTGGAACTGAACGCCGAATACGCAAAGACATGGGCCAATATCACGGTCAAAAAGGACGCGCCGGCCGACGCCAAGGATTGGGACGGCGTGCCGGACAAGTTCAAGAAGTTCTTTTCGCCAAAGACTGGAACTGGTGACTAAACTTGCCAGCTCGGACCCCGGCGCCACCACCGCCGCTGCGGCCAAGTGTAGCTTCGTCGGAGGGCGTTAACCGATTCGGCAGAATGGCGAGATTGTCGCACGGGAATTGTTGTTTTGCGTCGCGATAACGCTTTGATTCCGCCTAAAAATGTGCTATATATATAAAAAATGAGCAGAAATGACGTTGCCACCGGTGCGCTCCCCCTTTGGGAGCATTATTTTTCGGTGGCAGAGTCCCCAGGTTCCCGGATTAGAGGGCGTGAGTTCCACGTGTGAGCAGTGGCAGGAAAAACGCGTCATAAAGCGAAGAAAGGTTCCGCCGGCATGAGCCGGGGGCCGAAAAAGTCTGCCGAAGCGCGGCGGACCTCCCACGCCTCACGCGGCACCGCCCGCGGTGGGGCTCCCGCAGCCAAGATTGCCGGCAGCCGCAAAGGCTCCGGTGAAGGAGTCGTGCCTGGAATGACCAGCAATAAGAAGACTACCCAACGACAAGGCTTCAAGACCAACGAATTCATCGTTTATCCGGCCCACGGAGTGGGCCAGATCTTGGCGATCGAGGAGCAGGAGGTCGCAGGCGCAAAGCTTGAGCTGTTCGTCATCGACTTCATCAAGGACAAGATGACGTTGCGGGTTCCGACCGCCAAAATCGTGTCGGTAGGCATGCGCAAGCTGGCCGAGGCGCCGCTGGTCAAGCGTGCGCTTGAAACTCTTAAAGGTCGCGCGCGCATCAAGCGCACCATGTGGTCGCGCCGGGCGCAGGAATACGAAGCCAAGATCAATTCCGGCGATATCGTCGCCATTGCCGAGGTCGTGCGCGACCTATACCGGTCAGAGACGCAGCCCGAGCAATCCTACTCGGAGCGGCAGCTATACGAAGCCGCGCTCGATCGACTGTCGCGCGAGATTGCGGCGGTGCAGCGGGTCACCGAGACCGAGGCGATCAAAGAGATCGAAGCGGCGCTCGCCAAGGGCCCACGGCGCGGGCCAAAGCCAGCTGAGGAAGCTGGTTCCGACGAGGGCGTCGAGGAAGAGGCAGCATAACGGTCTGCCCACCACGAATCTCGAGCCCGGCGCTTGCGCCGGGCTTTTTCGTTGGGCGAGACGCAACTTGCCACCGATTGCCCCGGTTGTCTGTCAGGCTAGAATGCGGTCAATCACCCGGAGATGCTCAAGGAGCAAGTTAAGTAATGACCGCCATTCGCGGCTATGTCGCGCCGACCAATGAACCCGATGCGCTCGGCGTGCATTCGCTCGATCAGTTTGTGCTGGCGGTGCCCGACGCCTCGGTCGCGCAGGACTTCTATGGGCAGTTTGGCCTCGACGTGCAGCACGACGGCAATACTCTGGCGATTAAGACCTTCGGTTACGAGCATCGCTGGGGTTCGGTGGTGGAAGGCGCCAAGGCCAAGGCGCTGCATCACCTTTCATTTGGCTGTTACGCCGACGACTTGCCGCGATTGAAAGCGCGCATCGAAGGGCAGGGCATCAAGCTGATCGATCCGCCGCCAGGCTTTGAAAGTAACGGCTTCTGGCTCCGCAACCACGAAGGCGTGCTGATCGAGGTGAAGGTTGGGCCGAAAGTGTCACCCGACAAAAAATCCGAAAGCCAATGGATTTCCGCACCCGCTGGCGTCGCTGCCGCCGGCATCCGCGAAAAAGCGCCACCGGTGCGCCCGCGTCGGCTGTCGCACGTGCTGACTTTTACCCGCGACGTCGGCGAGTCGATCAAGTTCTACGAGCGGACGCTGGGCTTGCGGTTGTCCGATCGTGCCTCCGACCTTGTCGCCTTCATGCACGGTATCCACGGCAGCGACCATCATCTCCTGGCGCTGGTGAAATCGAGTGCTCCCGGCTTCCATCATTGCAGCTGGGATGTGGCCAGCATTAACGATATCGGCCTTGGCGCCATGCGCATGCATGACAAAGGTTGGACCAAAGGCTGGGGCCTTGGGCGCCATGTGCTCGGCTCCAATTATTTCCACTATGTGCGCGATCCATGGGGCAGCTTCTCGGAATATTCCTGTGACATCGACTACATTCCGAAGCAAGAACGCTGGCCCGCGGCCGACCATAAGCCTGAAGACTCGTTCTATCTCTGGGGCCCAGACGTGCCGCGCGAATTTACGATCAACTACGAAGGCGGCGAGAGCTAAACGTCGTCACTCCGCGACAATCTTCATCTTCTCGCCCGGCTTCAATCGATCATGCAGTCCGAGACCATTGAGCACTCGGAAACGGTCGAGCGAGTGATCGGCTGTCGCCATGCGATGTGCGAGCTTTTCGACGGTGTCGTTTGCGCCAACGGTAACGACTTTCAAATGGAGCGGCTTCACCTGCTCGCTCTCTTTTAGGGTCATTCGGCGGAAGCTTGAGATGGATTCTCGAAACTGGCGATCGATCTGCGCGGTTCTGGCTTTGGCAGCGAAAATAAAACGATAGACGTCGCTGCCGAAACGCACGGCGAAAATACGAAAAGACCAACTTCCACCGCCAGCCGTTGCGGTCGCCGTTGGAAAGCCGTTGACGGCAAATTCCTCAACGCTTGCAGGATCGACATTCTCCATCCACCCCGACTTTAGGTAGTCTGGTAGCGATTGCTCGGCGGGCACGCTGACCACATCGAGACGCAAAGCTTCGCCTCCGCCCTCCTTGAGTCCGAGAACTGCCTGTGCCGTGTTGTCGAGCGTGAAGCCCGGCGGAGCGACGAACGTAAAGCCAAGCTTGGGATGAAGAAAATGTCGGCCGCGCGCAAACCCTTCGCTAGGGTCCTCGCCATAGACGAGACCGTCGAGATTGCTGAGGTATTCGGCCCGATCGCGTTCGCCGGTGCCGGGGCCGCTAAAATGGCGGGCATTGGAAAGCGCGTTTTTCACGCGGTCGGGTGTCGCCGGATGGCTGGAGAGAAAATCGAGCAGACGCGGATCCGCACCCCCGGCAGTGGCCTTCAGATCGGCATTGCGCTGCATATCAGTCAAGAACCGTGAGGCGCCGTACGGATCAAATCCTGCACGGGCCGAAATGCCGACCCCAATGCCGTCGGCCTCGAATTCCTGTGCGCGCGAAAAAGCCGCCAAAGTGAGTTTTGACTTGGCGAGCGCCAGCGCTCCCACTTGCGGGTCGCTAATCACATCATTGACTACGTGACTGATGATCGCGACCTGTCGGGCCTGCTCCTCGCGGATCGCCGCATGGCGTGCGATGACATGTCCCATTTCATGCGAAAGCACGGACGCGAGCTCGGCTTTGTCATTGGCAAGAGCAATCAATCCGCGCGTGATATAGAGCCGTCCGTTCGGGAGTGCGAAAGCGTTGATTGCCGGCGAGTTGAGAATGATAACCTGATACTTCAGGTCTGGCCGCTCGGATGCCGCCACGAGACGATCGACAGTTTTTTCGATCATTCCATGCAGGCGCGCGTTTTGATATTCGCCACCATAGGAAGCAAGTATACGGGCATGCTCGCGTTGAGCTGCAGGCTCGTGGTCTACCTGTGAAGGCGTCTGCGGTACTGGCAGCGAAACCAGATGCTGGTCCGGCGTGCTGGTGCATCCGGCCAACAGCACGCCCAGAACGGCAGCGATTCCGAACGCGCGGCCCGCGGTACCGGTTATTGGCCTGACCATGCCGTTCTGCTCACAATGACCTTCACTGGGGCGAGTTCAATCTGTTCAGGCGCCACGGATCACGGGACCGCTGTGCTGTTCGATCCAACCGCACACCCGAATTGGATGACCCCCTCCAGCCGGTTCAGATCGATGCCCGCGGGGCAAATTCCCGGTCAAGACGTTTGGAAATGGTGACGGCAAAGTCGCGGGTCCAGTGCCGTCCGAGATTCGAATATATTGTGGCGTCGTTTTCCCGCACCGACAAGACCTCGCCTTCTACCAGCACAAATTGACCCGCGCAGCTGTAATCAGGGCAATAGTTTCTGATTTCAAGAGGGCAAAATTGGGGTCGGCCACTGGCCCCGGTGCGACATGCGTGCGGTTCCTCAACGCTTATCGGAACTCGTCGGGCAAATGAATCAATAGAGATGCCGGCCACGCTCCGAAGCGCTAGTATGTCCCAAATAGTTTAAAAGCAATTAGCCGCCGGGGAGGGCATTTGATGCAAACGCGCCGCGCTTTGCAAAGTCGCCGAAAATTCATGACCTCAGTTGCCGCCACTATCGCGGTGGCCACGTCCGGAGCGCATGGCGAGGACAGCCACTGGCCCGACCATCCGGTACGGATCATCGTGCCGTATCCGGCGGGCGGCTCGACCGACGTGCTTTCGCGCATACTGGCCGAACGTATGAAGGAAATGTTTGGGCAGCCCTTCGTGATCGAAAACCGCCCGGGTGCGGGTGGAAATATCGGTATCGCGGCGGTCACGGGTAGCCCACCCGACGGCTACACTATCGGAGCTGCGACCATAGGGCATTTCGCGATCAATCAGTATCTGTATAGCAAGATGCCGTATGACGCCGAACGCGACATGATCCCAGCCTCTCTAACCTGGGAGCTGCCTAACGTCTTCGTGGTTGCTACCGATCATTGCCCTGCTAAGTCGGTGTCTGAATTCGTCGCATGGGCAAAGCAAAAGGGTCAGGTCAGCTTCGGCAGCCCCGGTGTCGGCACCTCGCCGCATCTTTCCGGTGTGATGTTCGTCAAGCGTACCGGTATCGATGCAGTCCATGTGCCCTTCCGCGGCGCGGCGCAGACCATTCCCGCGATGCTTGCCGGCGACGTCAATTTTGCCATCGATAATCTCGCATCCTACGTCCCAGCTATCAGTTCCGGAAAGATGCGCGCGCTCGCAGTCACCTCGGCGCAGCGTTGGCCAACGATGCCGGATGTACCGACGATGGAAGAGGGGGGCATGAAAGATTTTATCGTTACTTCGTGGGCGGCCTTTGTACTGCCGGCTGGCACACCGCGAGCGATTATCGACAAGCTCGCGAGTGCTATGAAGCAGATTGCTGCCGACCCCGAGGTCCGGAAGCGTTTTCTCGTCGGCGGCGCGCGCATTCTTTCGAGTACGCCGGAGGAGGCGACGGCGTACGCCGTCAAGGAGCGGGCAATTTGGAAAGACGTAGTCGCAGCTTCTGGCGCGAAAATAGATTAGAGCACAGGCCGGTGCGTCAAATCGGCGTCTATGCTACATCGCAGCGCAACGGTCCCGTAGCTCAGCTGGATAGAGCAGCGGTTTCCTAAACCGAAGGTCGGAGGTTCGACTCCTCTCGGGACCGCCAAAATTTCAATGACTTGTCTGCTACTCACCCGAGTCGAAATCTA
>DASWAK010000458.1:0-2685 GCA_036391175.1 Pseudolabrys sp. | reverse complement strand
ATACCTGCGTACCCTGCGCTCGGGTAGTCGTTCGGACCGGCCAGCGTGAACGTGATGACGCCCCGGCCGCTCGGTGTCACGGCGAGTGCCGGGTAGCTCAAGCTGGCATCTGGCAGCGCCAGCGTATCATTAGCAAACATCACGCCTGAGGCTGGGTTCAGGACAAAGTACGCAACGCCGGATCCATGCACGCCACCGTCCTGCAGAACGTCGGTGTCGAGCGCACCCCACAGCTTGCCGTTCGCGTACATCACCTGTTGCATGCGCGAATCGTTATGCGCCAGACTGCGCGGCGCGGGGTAGTTCGTTACTGGCACGCCGAGTAGTGGAGCGCATGCTGGGTCGGCGACGCAATCGCGCAGTGGTGTATTGCCGGGTTTCTGCGCAATACGGCTCGTCGGCACCGCGTAGGGTTTGACGCCGACCGCTGAGGCGTTCAGCACGAGTGCCTGCGGAGCGGTATCTATGAGGCTGGTGTTTGTCACCGACCAGACCCAAATCTCGTTAGAGACCCCGTTGGCGGCGAACACCGCATCTGAGCTGAGTAAATATTCCGTACCACCGTTGTCGGTTTTGTACTGGGAATTGGGCGATATTGCCGGCCACACCGTAAAGCCGAACGTCGGACTGCTGGGATCGGCGGTATTCCACAGCACGACGTTGACAGCTGGTGCGCCCGCGGCCAGCGCGCGCTTGGAGATGGCGTAAATCTGCGCACCGTAGAAGCCGGGCCCGAAAACCGAGAACTCGTTGGTGGTAATAAAGAATGCGTTGGCGTCGGCTCCGATGTGCGGGTAATCGCCAAGGCAGAACCCTAGTGCGCACTTATGGTCGGGCGTGCCCTGCGTGCCGTTGTTCTGCACCGGCAACCGGTAGATGTTCCACGGCCCTCGAGGGTCGGCGCTCTTGCTGACCGCGATGTCGAGGTGATTGGTGCCAGCCAAATTGTCAGTCGTCCCGACGCGGTCGAGTGTCAGCACCACGTGAAACCACCGTTGCGTGTCCGCATCGTAGTAGCAGGACGGATCCGTCAACATCGGCCCGACGGCACCGTTCGAGCGATTAATTTCGGCCGGATAGCCGTAGAAGGTGTTCAGGTCCACTGGCGCTAGCAGCCGCGTGCCAGACGGGTCGTAGATGCTGAGTACAGTGTTGACGCTCTCCACCACGAAGCCATTGCCGACGCAGAGCCCCTGGTCTGGCGGTTCGCTGGAGAACTGGTTGCCGTTGTTGGCAAAACGATGGTCGTGGAAGTTGAGGCCGTCGAAACTGAGCTGTAGCTGCGGATTAGACTTGGCACGGTTTGCGCCGGCGCCCGCTGATCCGCCAACAGCCCGTCCGCGGAAAATGGGACGGTTTACCAAAGGCTGCGGCCCGAGGCTGTTGCCGCCGCCGTCGGCTACATCGCCCGACAGCATCGATAGGTCAAACTCATTGTTCGTGAGCGGCTCGCCGCCAACCGTCGATGTTGGTGGCACGAGCGCCGTTGTGCCGCTCCATTGCAGCGTCAACTGGATTGAGCCGGCATCTGCCGCGCTTACGCCAAACACAACGGCGGCAATGACACTCAGCATTCGAATTTTCATGTTGCCCCCCAATTTCAATCACATCACTGGAACAAAAGAAGAGGACGGACAGTGCCAAAACTGAGTCTTCGCCCCCCTTCTCGGGATGTCAACTAATCGGCTACCCCCCGATTGCATTGCGATCAGCAGGCTTTGATTAACGGACATATGCAGCGCAAAAGGGCATGTCCGCTATACCCCCGGCAACGACCGCGAAAGCGGATTTCCGCACAAGGTCATGTCTGCTTTACCCCCAAGAGCGGACATGTGCGGTGCAACCGCCAATGTCTGCTATGGGCCAAAAGCGGACATTCGGAGAAACTTAATTTGTCGGCTGTTCGATTACCTCGTCGGCGCTCGTGAGCAGCGATGGCGGAACGCTGAGGCCGAGCGCTTTCGCGGCCTTGAGATTGATCACCAGATCAAACTTGGTTGGCAGTTGAACAGGCAAACCGGCAGGTTTAGCGCCTTTGAGAATCTTTCCAGCATAGACTCCGGCCCCGCGATGCGCGTCCGCTGCGCTCGCGCCGTAACTGATCACACCGCCGGCGACGACAAACTCACGCGAAGCATAGATCGCCGGTATTTTGTAACGCGCCGCCAGCGCGACGATTTGATCGTACATCTCGCTGAATAATGGATCGGCGGCAACGAGGAGCGCGTCGACCTTCAATCCGGATAGGGTCGTGAAGACACCGTCTAGGTCCCGTTCGCTACGGACGTTTTGAATAGAGATCTTTTGTCCGCTTTCGCTTGCCGCGGTTTCCACACCTGCCAACTGGCGGTCGGTATCCGGATAGTCCTCGTTCGCCAACACGCCGATCATTGTGCTTTTCGGTACTAGCTCACGCAGCAGCCCCAGTCGCTTTGCCTCTAGCGCTGGAGCAATCAAACTCATGCCAGTGATGTTTCCCCCCGGATTGTTGAGGCTATCGACAAGCCCAATACTGACCGGGTCTCCGTCGATGACAAAGATAATGGGAATTTTGTTCGTTGCTGCCTTTGCCGCAAGCGCCGAGGGTTCACCGCCCGTGGTAACGATCACCGTTGCCTGATGGTTCACCAGATCCGCCGCCAATGCTGGCAGACGACCGTGTTTGCCATGCGCCCAGCGGTACTC
>DASWAK010000457.1:0-9013 GCA_036391175.1 Pseudolabrys sp. | reverse complement strand
AAGTCCGGAACGCTACGCGCGGTGGCAACCGACGGGCATCGCCTCGCTCAGGTCGAGTTACCATTGCCTCAAGGCGCCGCGGGCATGCCCGGAATTATCGTGCCCCGAAAAACGGTGGGTGAAGTCCAACGCCTGATCGAGGCCGGCGAAGGAGAAGTCGCGATAGAACTTTCTGCCGGCAAAATTCGCTTCACAATTGGCAATGTGGTCCTCACCTCCAAGCTGATCGACGGCACCTTTCCCGATTATGCGCGGGTTATCCCGGTCAACAATGACAAGAGTCTGGTCGTCGACAAGAAGGATTTTGAAGCCGCGGTTGACCGCGTCTCGACCGTTTCGAGCGAGCGTGGCCGCGCGGTCAAACTTTCCATCACCGGCGGACGGCTTGTGCTATCGGTGACCAATCCCGATTCTGGCAGCGCTACCGAAGAACTCGAAGTCGAGTACGACGCCGACCCGCTCGATATCGGTTTCAACTCGCGCTACCTGCTCGACATTGCCGCGCAGATCGAGGGCGAAGTCGCCGTACTCAAGCTCGCCGATCCCGGCTCGCCCACGTTGATCCAGGACAAGGACGCCAAGGGCGCGCTTTACGTGCTGATGCCAATGCGGGTGTGAGCTTCTCTCGATAAGCGAGAGGGTGGTATGGGTCACCAATGACCGCCGCCTTCATCCAACGCCTGACACTGACCGATTTTCGCAGCTATCACGCCGCACAAATTTTGCTCGACCGAGCGGGGCCGGTGGTTCTCACGGGGGCGAACGGGGCCGGCAAGACCAATCTGATCGAGGCGATCTCCCTGCTCGCTCCCGGCCGCGGACTGCGACGCGCCACCATGGAAGAACTCGCCTTTTCGGAAGGCGACGGCGCCTGGGCGGTATCGGCCGAAATCGAAGGCATGCTGGGGCTTGCCACGCTTGGCACCGGCATCGATCCGCCGGGGGGCGAGGAATCCGCGCCCATCCGCAGATGTCGCATCGACCGCGAAACCGCTGGATCGGCAGCTGCATTCGCAGATCACCTGCGCGTGGTGTGGCTCACGCCAGCCATGGACCCGCTGTTCAACGGTCCGGCCTCGGAACGCCGGCGTTTCCTCGACCGGCTGGTACTGGCCGTCGATGCGCAACACTCGAGCCGTGTCGCAGCGCTCGAACGATCACTGCGTTCGCGCAATCGGCTTCTTGAAGATGCTCCAAGCGATTCACATTGGCTCGATGCTATCGAGCACGAAACCGCCGAGGTCGCCGTGGCCGTTGCCGCCGCACGCGCAGAAACGGTCAAGCGACTATCGGCGGCCCTTGATGTCTCGCGCAGGGAGACTCCAGAATTCCCGCAAGCAGAAATCGCGTTGCAGGGCTGGATGGAGCAGCTGTTGCCAGACCACAGTGCCACAGAGATCGAGGACCGCTATCGCGCGCTCTTGAAAGAAAATCGCGCACGCGATGCCGCCGCGGGACGAACGCTCGACGGGCCTCATCTATCCGATCTTGTCGTTAGCCATGCCGGCAAGAACATCCCTGCCGCCGAGGCCTCGACCGGTGAACAGAAGGCATTGCTGATCCGCCTGGTGCTCGCCCATGCCGGCTTGATCAAGCAGATGACCAATTTTGCACCATTGTTATTGCTCGACGAGGTGGTTGCACATCTCGATCCGTCGCGACGCGCGGCGCTCTACGACGCGTTGTCCTCACTGGGCGCGCAAGTGTGGATGACAGGCGCCGATCCGGCAGCCTTCGGCGACATCATCGGCCGCGCAATTTTATTCGTTGTGCGCAACGGCAACGTGGAACCGACAGCGGTTGGGTTCCGCTAACTGCGCTCACGTTTTGTTAATCGAAATCCGATCAATTATTCAAATATAGGAACCATCACTTAACAATCGCTTTTATCCCAGTAGTGAAAGCGCTGGGTTGCGATGGCAACGGATGCAGCAATTGATCGTGTGAAGAGCGAACTCCGTCGTGCGTTCGAAAAAACGCGTGCCGATCTCGACCGCATCGAAATCTTGGCAACGGGCCTTGCTGCATTCAGCGCACCAATTCCAAACTATGAGCCTCGTTTCCAACACTTGCGCCGGCTGACTCTCAACGTGCATGAGCTGACGTCGGATTAGCACAGCCCAGGTTTCGCCGAGCAACTCGCGCCGCTCCCGCTCAGAGGCATCGTGTGCTTTTTGCACAGGGATTTCGGAAGCCAATTCAAATCAAAATTTTGGTGAAAAAAGTGGGGATTTTTGCCCCGCCACACTTTAAAAACCATCGTTGAATCAACATATTAAGCGTACTTCTTTTCTCTGTACGAGGTCCCGTTTTCATGTCACACAAATCGCTCATTCCGACTCAATTTTCTGCTCGCTTTGAAGGTGCCGCCAATGGCTGAACCGGCCCGCAAGAACCCATCAGACTATGGCGCCGAGTCGATCAAGGTCCTCAAGGGCCTCGATGCCGTGCGCAAACGGCCGGGCATGTATATTGGCGATACCGACGACGGCTCCGGCCTCCACCACATGGTCTATGAGGTGGTGGACAATGCTATCGACGAGGCGCTCGCAGGATTTGCCACCGAAGTAGCGGTCACGCTCAATCCGGACGGCTCCTGCACAGTGCGCGACAACGGCCGTGGTATCCCGACCGGCATCCACAAAGGCGAAGGCGTATCGGCGGCCGAAGTCATCATGACTCAACTGCACGCCGGCGGAAAATTCGACCAGAACGCCTACAAGGTGTCCGGTGGCCTGCATGGCGTCGGCGTGTCGGTGGTGAACGCGCTTTCGACCTGGCTCAAGCTCACCATCTGGCGCGACGGCAAGGAGCACTTCATGGAGTTCCGCGATGGCGTCGCGGCAGCTCCGCTCAAAACCACTGGCGATGCGAAGGACAAGCGCGGCACGGAAGTCACCTTCCTGCCCTCACCCAAGACTTTTACCATGCTCGAGTTCGACTTCGCGACGCTCGAGCATCGCTTGCGCGAGCTGGCTTTCCTGAATTCCGGCGTTGTCATCATCCTCTCAGACCAGCGCCACGCGGTCGAAAAGCGTGAGGAGATGAAATACGAAGGTGGCGTCGAGGCATTCGTGAAATATCTCGATCGCAACAAGACTGCGCTCATTCCAAAACCAGTCATGATCAAGGCCGAGCGCGAGGGTATCACGGTCGAATGTGCACTGTGGTGGAACGACGGCTACCACGAGAGCGTGCTCTGCTTCACAAACAACATCCCGCAGCGCGACGGCGGCACCCATCTCGCCGGTTTCCGCGGCGCGCTCACCCGCCAGATCACCCAATATGCCGAAACCGCCGGTGCCTCGCGTAAAGAAAAGGTCGCGCTCACCGGCGACGACTGCCGCGAGGGATTGACCGCCGTACTGTCCTGCAAGGTGCCGGACCCGAAATTTTCTTCGCAGACCAAGGACAAGCTGGTGTCCTCGGAAGTGCGCCCGGTCGTTGAAAACGTCATCAACGAGGCATTGCAAGATTGGTTCGAAATCCATCCGCAGGAAGCCAGGGTCATTGTCGGCAAAGTGGTAGAAGCCGCCGCCGCTCGAGAGGCTGCACGCAAGGCGCGCGAATTGACGCGCCGCAAGGGCGCGCTCGATGTTTCGTCACTTCCCGGCAAGCTGGCCGACTGTCAGGAGCGCGATCCTGCCAAGTCCGAATTGTTCATTGTCGAAGGCGATAGCGCCGGCGGCTCCGCCAAGCAGGGCCGTAACCGAGAATTCCAGGCGGTGCTGCCGTTGCGCGGCAAGATCCTGAACGTAGAGCGCGCGCGTTTCGACAAGATGCTGTCGAGCCAGGAGATCGGCACGCTGATCACGGCGCTTGGCACCGGCATTGGGCGGGACGAGTTCAACCCCGACAAGCTGCGCTATCACAAGATCATCATCATGACCGATGCGGACGTGGACGGTTCACACATCCGCACACTGCTGCTGACGTTTTTCTTCCGACAGATGGAAGAGCTGATCAAGCGCGGCCACATCTACATCGCCCAGCCACCGCTCTACAAGGTCACCCGCGCCAAGTCCGAGCAATACCTCAAGGACGAGCGAGCCCTCGAGGACTATCTGATTAGGGAAGGGCTGGAGGACGTAGTGCTCCGGCTTGCCTCCGGCGAGGAGCGCGCCGGCACCGACTTGCGCAGACTGACCGAGGACGCGCGCGCTATCCGCGGCATCCTGAGTGGTTTACACAGCCGCTATAATCGCAAGGTGATCGAACAGGCGGCGATTGCCGGCGTGCTCAATCCGGGTGTCACCAACGACGCAAAAAAGGGCGCTGCCGCCGCCAACTATATCGCCAAGCGGCTCGATGCCTTGGAGGAAGAAACCGAACGCGGCTGGACGGGCACATTCGACGAGAACGGTTTCCATTTCGAGCGTACGGTGCGCGGCGTCAAGGAAGTAGCCGTTATTGATCAGGCCCTGCTCGGCTCGGCCGACGCACGCAAGCTTGATGAATTCGCGCCGTCGCTGCAACAGATCTTCCCGCGGCCGACACCGCCCGCGATGCTACGCCGCAAGGATGAGACCATCGCCATCCACGGGCCGGTCGGCCTATTCGAGGCGCTTACCGCCGCCGGCCGCAAGGGGCTTTCGCTGCAGCGCTATAAAGGCTTGGGCGAAATGAATCCCGAGCAGCTATGGGAGACGACGCTCGACACTAATGCGCGTTCGCTGTTGCAGGTGCGCATCAAGGAAGTCGACGAAGCCAACGTGCTCTTCGACCAGCTGATGGGCGATCTCGTTGAACCCCGCCGGCAATTCATTCAGGACAACGCGCTGGCGGCAAGCGTCGACGTCTGACGCTTCGTCAGCTGGCGCTCAAGCCAGCTCAGTTGCAGATTTTCTCTACGCCGCGGACCCAGCCGCCGCGGCCGTCGGCCACCGGCACTTCCTTCCAGTAGCAGCCTCCGTAAACGCCGTAGTAGCCGTAGCAGCCGCCGAGAGCGCAGCCGCGCGTCCATGGAAGATAGCCGATATAGCGAAGACGTATGTCGCTGCTTGACGTACGCCAGCCAATGAGATCGTCGCAATCCCCGCAATACGGCACCTGCTCAGCGACGCGAATGCCGGGCCCGAACGGCTGCCGACAACAGTCGGCGCCGTACCAAACATGGGAACGCCAGCCGTAAGAACGGTAGGGATAAAGATCGGCAGCGTTGGCGGAGCCGCCAAGCGATGCGAAGAGGCCTAACGTCAGTACTGCCAATATGATGTTACGCATGAGCGGCACCCTGCTGAAAATCCAGCCTCAATCATATCCAGAAAACCCGACCGGTTGCCGGGAAAGTGCCGGCATAGTTATCGAAAATCGCTAATCATATCTTGAGCTTAGCGCCTATGGTGAGACCAATGATCAGCGCGCCGAGAAACAGCACTACGAAGATACCAAACAGCCATTGAGCAATAGTGGCGGACGCGGCTTCGACATCGGTGAAGCCGAAAATGCCAGCGATCACGGCAATGATCAGGAAAATCAAGGCCCATTTCAGCATCGGCAGCTCCTCAGCGGGATTCTCGTCTCAATAATGAGCAAAGTCGTCGCCGAGTTCCAATACTACGCTGTACGTTTGGGTGTGCGCGTGCGTGGATCGCGCATCAGCCAGCGGCCGCTGTCCGCGCGGGACAGGAAATCGCCGACCACCTGATTGAACAGGTCCGGCTCTTCCAGATTCACCGCGTGACCGGTTTTCGGAAATATCGCCAACCCAGAGGCGGGGATTGCGTCCTTCAGGAACAAGCCTGGCTCGATGCACCGCTCATCCTCATCGCCGACCACAATTATCGCCGGTGTCGTCAGCTTCCGGATTTCTTTTTCGAAATCGTAGAGCGACGGTCGCTCGCCCTGGAAGCCGCGCGACATATGCGCGGAGCCCTGTGCGTCATGCTCGGCAAGCTGCCTTAAAAATTCGGCGAACCCGCGCGGGTCCTTGAGTTCGAATGGGATACGGCTCGGACCGCGTCCGTAGGTCTGCGCTACCGCGGCAGAACCCTCCCGCTCGAACTGCGTGGCGAGATCGCGCGAACGCTTGTGAAATTCTTCGGTGTACCAGCGCTCGCTGCCCGAGCCCGCGCCCGCAAGCACAAGCGAGCGCACACGGCCAGGATAATTGAGCGCGACCTGCAGGACGGTGTAGCCCCCCATCGATAGACCGATGAGATGCGTCTGTTCGATCTTGAGATGATCAAGGACCGCAACCGCATCACGCATGACATGCTGGTAGCTGTAGGCGGCCGGATCTGCCGGCACGTCAGACGGCTTGTAGCCGCGCGCCGCGTACGCGATGCAGCGGTAGCGTTTGCCAAATTCGCGCAGCTGCGGCTCCCAGCTGCGGTGATCGCCCGCAAATTCATGCACAAACAGAATCGGCATGCCCCGCCCCACCTCTTCGAAATAGAGCTTCACTTTGTCGGCTGTAATCGCATAGGGCATTTGAAGATGCTTTTTATGCTACCAAAGCCCCGCTCCGCGAACGGAATCCGATCAACCCTGTGGCTTTCCCTGGACCGTCATCGCAATGCGCACCAGTTCCGCGATATTGCGGGCACCAATACGCTCCATCACCCAGGCACGATGATTCTCCACGGTCTTTGGGCTGATTTTGAGTTGCGATCCGATTTCCTTATTTGACAAACCAGCTACAGCGAGCTCCATGACCTGGCGTTGCCGTGCCGAGAGGGAATTAAAGCGAGATCGCAACTTCTCCAGCTCGGTCGCATCAATTTCGGGCTGCTGTTTCTTTTCTATCGCATTGCGGATGCTGGCAAGCAGACGGGCTTCGTCGAAGGGCTTCTCGATGAAATCAAATGCGCCGACTTTGATGGCGGCGACAGCCATATCGACATCACCATGCCCGGTGATCAGGATAACCGGTGCGGTCAAGCCGGTCTGCTTTAAACGGTGAACCAGGTCGAGGCCCGACATTCCGGGCATACGAACATCAGAAATAATACAATCGAACCGCCGGCCGCTTGCAATCGCAACCAGAAAGTCTTTGGCGGACTCGAAGCAGGATGTTTCAATATTCTGGCGGGCGAAATAGAGACGCAACGAGTCGAGCACCGCCTCATCGTCATCAATGACTGCAATATGAATGGGAGTGCTCATGCCCGGGCCGCCTTTGCGATGGGCAGTGTAAAATGGATGGCAGCGCCCTGCGAACCGTCATCGAGCCATAACTTGCCACCGTGAGCCTCGACGATCGATCGGCATAGCGACAATCCAATGCCAAGGCCTTCGGCCTTGTTCGTGGACAGGGGGAGAAACGCGCTTTCAAGCAGTTGGGGTGGAAAACCCGGTCCGCTGTCGACGACGCGAACCTCGATAAAATCTGTGTCGAATACCTTTGCCTCGATCAGGACAACGCCACCCAAGTTTGCGCTTTCGCCGATCGCGTCGATCGCATTGCGCAGGAGGTTGATCAGGACCTGCTCAATCTGCAACAGGTCAACCATGATCCGCGGAAGGTCGGCGGCAATGACGGTACGGGTAGCCACATGCATGCGGTCGAGGTCCGGCCGGCACAATTCGATCGTTTCTTCCGCGATCTGTTCGAATTTGCACGGTGCGCGATTACTGCGGTCAAGCCGAACCAAAGCGCGCAGGTGACGCACGACTTCGGCAGCGCGCTCGACCTGCGCCACCGCCTTCTTCGCAGTCTCAGCAACCGTCGCGACATCGACAGGCGCTGTGCTCATCGCATCGTTCACCAGCCGCGTGTAAGTGCCGGCTGCCATCAGGGGCTGATTGAGCTCATGTGCCACCGCCGCTGCAAGTTCGCCCATACTGCCAAGCCGCGCAAGACGCGAGAGCGAGTCCTGCTGCAATCGCAGTTGAGCTTCAGTACGCCGCCGTTCTGTAACCAGCTCACCGGCAACCAAGCCAGTCATCGCCAGGACGAGCATCAGCGCCTGGAAGGCCGTGACGTCGAATGTTCCCGCCGGGAAGAGTTGAATGCCGAGTATAAGCCCGAGTTGCGTGACTAGAATTCCGACGCTGACACCTTCCGAGCCAGTCCGTACGGCAAGCCAGACGATCGGCAGGAATAGAACATAGAACAGTTGGAATTGTTGCTCCTGTGTGAAACCGAACACCAGCGCCAGGGCAAGGCCGATCGCAATAAATTGCAGCAGGGTTTCTGTCGTCATCGGCAGTACCCGCCGACGGGTCAATGCAAATAGTGCGAATGGGGTTATTACGGTGATACCGATCACGTCGCCAACCCAATAACGCAGCGCCGCCGCTGTGAAGTCCACCATCGGCAATAGTCCCGCGGCGATCGTCAGGCCTACGTAACCCGCTGCAATGAAAGCCGCGCTCACAACGGCAGCGACCAATAGCAGGACGAGATCGCGCATCGACGCGAGCGTGGGATCAAATCGCAGGTTCGGACGCAGCAAAAGCGTCAATGCGATTGAATAGCCGCCGCCGACCAACGCCGAGGCAAGAATTTCGACATGCCACGGCATTGCAAATTGTTGATTTAGAAAATCTGCGAGCAGCGGGCTGATAAGCAAAAATGGAATCATCCGGAGGCCAAACAGCAGGAGCAGGGCAAAGCTCAAACCGGTGCCGGGATTCCAAGGTGTGATTCCGAGGTGCGCGTAAGGTTCGATGAAGCTGATCCAATCGAGCGCCGCATAAGCCGCAAGATAGACAAATCCGATGATCATTTTATGGGCATGGAAAACCCGCGAGAAACCCATCGCTCGCAATCGCTCTGCCTGAGTTCTGCTTGTCATCAATTCTAACCCTTCGCCGCGGCGACACCCCGATATTAATACCTAGGTGAGAATACCCAAGCGAATTGACCCGGGTATTCATCCCGAGTTGTCGCTGAATTCGCCAATCCTATTCTTGCTGCACGAGAACCGGCTTACGCGCTTTGCGGACAGGGAACGTGCCGAACCGTTTTCCATTGACAGTGAATTCCCCAGTCCACCGGTGGAATGTTCGATCGCAGAAATCCAGGGGCGGTCAGCAGCTGCACAAGCAGCGCGATACCCGTGGACCA
>DASWAK010000456.1:0-1743 GCA_036391175.1 Pseudolabrys sp. | reverse complement strand
TGCCCGAGGCTGATCTCATGCGTTCAATCCGCTTGTTCGGCGAGAAAGTCATTCCCGCCTTGCACGCGTACGAGCCGTTTTGACGCAAGACGGCGGCTATTGCGCTTTAACCAATTCCGGATGCGCTGCGAGACGCGCGGTATTGAGCCGATGCACCGCGAAACAGACGACCGCTCCGGCCACGAATGGCAGCGCCGACCACATATAGAGTTGCTGCACCGGCATGCCGACAAACAGCGCCCCCACCAACGGGCCGACGATTGACCCGATGCGTCCAAGGCCCAATTGCCACCCCGAGCCATTGGCGCGCAGCGAGGTCGGATAAATCAGTGCGCCCACGACATTGATCCCGGACTGAATGCCCAGCACCAGGAAGCCGGCAAAGAAAGTCGCGGTCAGCAACGCAGCCTGGGACGTCAGGCCGGCAAAGCCGATCGAACCAACCACTGGCACGGCAATCGCGAACATAATTGCGATGGCGAGGAATCGGTGCCGTTGCAGCCACCAGCAGAGCAAGAGCGCCCCGACGGTGCCGCCCACCTGCAGGCTCGCGCCGGCAAGTGCCACCGTTGTTGGCGGCAGCTTGGCTGCCGTCATCAGTGTCGGCGTCCAGCTGATCAGGAAGAAGTAACCCATCAGGTTCAGCGCAAACAGCAACCAGAGCAGCGGCGTGATCAGTGCAAGCCCTTGGCGAAACAGGTACGCTGGATTGAACCCAGGAAACTGCTGTTCGTCCTCGATAACGAATTTGGCGTTCGGTGACACCGGATATCCAGGACTGATGGCATTAATCAACCGCTCCATCTTGCTGCGTTGCCTTTCATGTAGCGCCATGTATTTGATCGATTCCGGCATCCCGATCTGCGCAGCGATAGCAATGACGATCGGTACGATGCCGCCAATCAGAAACAGGATCTGCCAGCCATATTGCGGCACGAACGCGGCGGCCACGAAACCCGGAATAGCGCCGCCAAGCGGTACGCAGCCAACACCGATAATCGCAAGCGTCGCGCGCAATTTGCGTGGCGCGGACTCCGTATTGATCGCGACTGCATTGGGAATAACGCCGCCGATGCCAAGGCCCGCCAGCAGCCGCAGCCAGAACATCTGGTCGAGATTGGTTGAGTAGGCGGCCGCAAGCGTGAAGACGCCAAAAAGCAGATTCGCCCAAACCAATGCCGCTTTGCGGCCGTAACGATCGCCCACCCATCCAAAGAGAGCTGAACCAAAGAGAATACCGATGAGGCTCGCGCTAAATACGGGACCAAGGGCACCCGGCTTCAATGACCATTCCTTGACGAGGCTTGGCGCTGCGAAGGCGATCGCGGTGATATCGTAGCCATCGATGAGAACAATGAAGAATGACCAGATAAGCAATTTGATCTGAAACGAACTCAGTCCCCGCTCGTCGAGCAGCCGTGAGATCGGAACGACCTTGTCCGCCATGATTGCCTCCCCTGGATCGATTATTTTTCAATTGGGCCGTTGCGGCCCTTAAACGGATGCTATGCTAGCGGTCGCGTTATGAAAAGCAGGTTTGCCAGATCAAGTTAGCGCGCGCGACACCGGCAAGATCAATTCCGAAAGATGCGCCGCATCGTGATAGATTGTATCGCTTCCGATCTTATCGGGCCGGTAATAGTGCGACCACAGGATTTCGGTGGCTGGTGAGTCGCCGTTGACGATTTCCAGCCGGAGACGGTGGCCTTGCTTGATAAGGTAAGCCATCGGCTCAAGACTGAC
>DASWAK010000455.1:0-5235 GCA_036391175.1 Pseudolabrys sp. | reverse complement strand
ATGTCGGACCGCTCGCTCTGGAACGAGGGCGACTTCAATCGCTTCGTGCTCAACAGCGTCCTGGCGCCGAATCCTTTCGTTCGCTACTGGATGTCGCTGATGTACCTCAGCAACCTCTCGGGCCTTTCCAGGATCTACTATCCCGAAAGCAACTTCATGCGGGCGATCAAGTTCAACCGACTGTACGACCAAGGGAAGCCGTTCATCTTCCACAATGCCTGGAACATCACCAAGCAGAAGCTTGCCCTTTTCTCAAACCAGCCGTCGTTCAGACCGAGGTCAAAGAAGCCAAAGCCGCATCTGCACGAGCCATACCAGAGCATCACGTCAGCCAGCTTATGTGCCTGCTCAGCGTTGCCCTACATCGAAGAGACGGTCGAGATCGACGGCGACATCTACTGCGAGGGGGCCCTGGTCGATACGGTCAACTTCGAACGGTTGCTTGAAGATCATCCCGATCTCGATGAAGTCTGGATCAGCAGGATCGTTGATGCGAAGCAGGTACGGCCACCACGCAATATCGCGGAGGCGCTGGGTAATCTCTGCATGTTGTTTGCGGCGACGGTTGGCGAGGATGACGTGAAGCTATTTCGCTATCACGTCAAGGAAGACAAGAAATGGCACGGGCGCATCTACGAGATCAAAGTCGCAGACGTTATCAACTTCGAATGGTCACATGCCAATCTCGATCGCGGCCGCAAAGCCGGTTACGACCGCGCCAGCAAGGTTCTCGAAAAGTATGAGGCTGACAAAGCCAAAAACCCACACTAGCGGGAAGGAGCCGACGACCGCGCCTCACTGAGGAGCGCGCGGGCTTCCCTTAAGTCCCGCGTGCCTTCGCCTTCCTCGAACCAATCGCAGATTGGTGCGAGCAGGTCGTGCGCCTGCTTTCGCTTGCCGTGACTGAGCAACGATTTTGCAAGGTCGTGAGAAATGCGAAGTTCGAGAGACTTGGCGTTCTGCTCCTTCGCCTTACGCAGCGCAAGCTCCAGCATGGCGTCCGATTGTGCCGGCGCGTCCGCACTGCTCGTGAGTCGCAAGGCTGAGGCCTTCAACCGATAGAGTTCACACTCAAAAATCCTCTCGGAATTGTCGTGCACGGCGGCAAGACCGCGTTCGAGGATTTCCAGCGCGCCGTCAATGTGGTCGTGAAGCAGCAGAACCGGGCACAAAAGCACGTAAAGCGCGGTGATGCCGAGCTCATAGCCGGCATTGCGATATTCAGCCAGAGCTGCCGCGACGTCGTCGAGCGGAGCCGACGACTTGTCGATCATCGTTGTACAAATGCCCCGGATGGCACGCGACAGACCGTGCCACTGCCGGAAGCCGTGCATTTCGGAGAGGTTGAGGCACTTCTCCGCATGCATCCGGGCAATGTCCGGGCGGCCGCAGAGCGCATACAGCACAGAGGCATAATAGCAGGCATAGGCCAGCGAGTGCGGATGGCCGATCCCGTCGGCTCTCTGCAGAGCGGCATCGATGCGGTTCATCGCCGTATCCGGCTGGCCAAGAAGCCAGAACGTCCAGGACATCAGCGCTAGATCGGCCACACCGGCATCCTGGCCGGCGGCGCGCGCGGCAAGCCGATCGTCCTCGCTGCTGCCGTTAAATGTCTCGAAAGCTCGCTTGATCATTTCGCCCGCTTCGACGATCTTTCCCATGAACATTAGGATCATGGCATTGCCACGAATTGCGTTGAGTAACGCCGGACGGTCTTCGCGCGCTTGCGCGCGGTCGAGCAGCACCGCAATCGTCTCGTGTGCCAGCGGAAGCTGTCCTCGCATGACACTGGCTGTCGTAAACCAGAACATCACCTGAAGATATTCCGGGGGATCTCCGAGGCGCTCGCACAATGCGCGCGCGCGTGTGAAAGCCGCCGTCGAGTCGCTGCCGGCCGGCCCCTGGGTGGCAATAAGACAGGGCCCCATGACCATCATGATGTCGAGCTCGGTGCGGTCCCTCTTCCGGTCCTCTGCGATCGCGCGTGCCGCTTCAAGGCCTTTTTGTAGATGGGCGATCGCTTCGAGATTCGCGGAGCGCTGGGCGGTCTTCTTGCCGGCAAGCAGCCAATATTGCACCGCCTTCTCCGCGAGGCCTGCTTCCGTCAGATGATGTGCCAGGATTTCCGGCTGTGTTTCCACGACATCGCGAAATTTCTGCTCGAATACGGTCGCGAGCACCGAATGCAATTGGGCTCGCCGGGTCTTCAGCAGACCGCCGTAGGCCGCGTCGCGCACCAGTGCATGCTTGAAGCTGTAGACAGCCAGCGGGATCGTACCCCGGCGGAAGATGAGCTCTGCCTGTACTAGCTGCTCGAGCGCTTCATCGAGCTTGGCCTTGGGCAGTGCGGCAACGGCACTCAACAGCTCGTACGAAAACTCGCGGCCGATCACGGCGCCGATCTGCGCCACCTCCCGCACCGAGGCTAGGCGATCGAGACGTGCCATAAGCGAGGCGTGCAGTGTTGTCGGAATCGCAAGCGACGGCAGCGGGTGGCCCAGAACATATTGGCCGCGCTGTTCCTGTAGCTGCCCACTTTCGAGCACGGCTTTTGTTAGCTCCTCGACGAACAGCGGCACGCCGTCTGTCCGTGCTAAAATTTCTTGCAAGACCTCGTCAGGGAGCGCCTTTCCGCCCGTGACGCGCTTGACCAGTGCTGCTCCGTCGTCCCGATTCAATCGTGTCAGCGAAATGGTGGACACATACGCATAGCCCGGCCAGGGCGGTGAGAAGCCGGGCCGCGCCGTGATCAGAAGCAGAATTCGGAAATCGATGAGGCGCTCCACAATCAGGGTAAGGAGATCGAGCGATGTCGGATCGATCCAATGGACGTCCTCGAAGATTATCAAGACGGGCTGCGTCGCCGCCATCTGCTGAAGCTGGACAAACAGCGCCGACAGCGTGGCATCCTTCTGCTTCTGCGGGCTCATGGCCGGGAGCGGATAGCGAACGTCGGGCGGCAGCGACAGCAGATTGCTCAAGAGCGCAATTCCATGCTCCGCTGGCGGACCGTATTTCGTGAGCCAGGCTTCGAGCTTGGACCACTTCGTGGCGGGGGGGTCGCTACGCTCAAACCCTGCTGCGCGCTCTAGCTCCCAGATAAAGGGAGACAGCGCGCTGTTGGTGTGATGAGACGAGCAAAAGTAGTACAGCGTCACGTGATGTTCGGTCAGCAGCGCGTCGAGTGCCAGCGCGATATGCGATTTTCCGATGCCGGGCTCTCCGGTGAGCAATACGGCCCGGCCTTCGCCGTTCTTGGCGGACTGCCAGCGTCGCATCAGCAGCTCAATCTGCTCGTCACGGCCGAACGGCAAAAGCACGCGCGCCCGATGCTCCGCCTCAAAGCGGCTTTCCATCTGGCGCGAACTGATTGGCTGCCAGACCCGAATTGATTCCGCCCAGCCCTTAATGGTCACAGCTCCAAGGTCGCGATATTCAAAATAACCATTGGTCAGCCGATGGGTGTTCGAGCAGACGGCCACGGAGCCGGGCGCCGCCACGGATTGCAGACGCGAGGCAAGATTCGGAGTGTCGCCGACCACGGCGTGCTCTCGCACTCCACTGTCGGTCGCTGCGATATCATCCACGACGACGATGCCAGTTGCGATTCCGACGGTGACATTCAGCCTTGTGTCGATCCCGATATCGAGCTTCGGAATTTCGTCGATCAGCGCGAGGCCGGTGTGTACCGCTTGCACAGCGTCGTCCTCGTGAGCTTGCGGATAGCCGAAATAGATAAGTGCACCATCGCCCGTATAGCGCGCGATCATCCCTTGGTGCCGGCCAACGATGTCTACGATGCAGCGTTGATAAGCTGAGATGACGCCGCGCATATCCTCTGGGTCCATCGTGGCGGACAGGGCCGTCGACCCGACCAGATCACAAAACATGACGGTCATCTGGCGGCGTTGTGCGCTGTCGGCGGATGAAGCTTTCGGCGCCGCGACCGAACGGGTGTTCTGATAGTCGGCGATCGCTCGCAACAGCTTGCGGCGGTGCCCGAGTGGAATTTCGAGCTCCTTGAGATCCTGCTCCGTCAACTCCCCGATAATCGAAAGGTCGATTGCGTTGGCGTGGAAACGCTCCGCATAGTCGCTCATTCCGATCGATGCGAGCCAATCTACGATCGTAGTCATGGCTAACCGAGGTTGCCCCTGATGAAAATTGATGTTGTAATATAATCCTATCACTACTGCTGACCCATTGATCTCCGTCATTGCGCATAGCGATTGAGGTGGTCTGCTTACTTAAATTTTGTTGTGGCTTTGACCGATGCACGCTAGGGCGGGTCCGACAAATGGGCGTTGGAGGATGTCATGATTTCTTTGGAGGATTGCATCGCCTTTTGCGGATTAGACAAAGACGAAGTCGCCGCCATCAGCGAGCACGAGCACATTCCGGAAATCGCGGCCACCGCCTTGGCAGACTATCTGCTGAAGCAGCCCCATGGCGGAGAAGCCATCCGGACCATGATTATTGACGACATCCACAAGGCGCTCGACGCCGGTCGTGTCAGGCATGCGCAGGAACTGCTCATGGCGCTGCGTCATTTCCTCGACCAGCATCCTGAAGCGCGCGCCGGCGTGGAGGTATGATTGGCAATTGAGGGCCCGAATTTCCGCTAATGACCCAAAGCGGACATTGCAGAGGGGTGCTTTGAGAGAGGGGAATGTCGCCGCGCCCAGCGCATGGCAGCAGATCACGGTATGCTTGAATTGCCCTGGTTAAGTCGGCGCTTCTGCCTATATCGCAATCCTAACCCAGGCATCCCCTGTGTCCCCCACTTGTAATGACCTGGGGTCGCGGCTCCCGGTTCCGTTGAGCTGGGAGTCGTGCGCCTGATTATTTTCAGCAAGGCGTTACCGATCATGCCCTCAATAACCTCAATAAAAAAAGAGCGCGCCAAACGCTTGTTTCGGTGGAAACAGGAAGGCGTGCACGCAGCCTCCGCGTATGAGGCTAAGGAACAGGCAACTCACCTACTCACTGCCAAGCTACGCGACGAGCGGCTGGCGCGCGAAGGAATGAGTGGCAAGCCTGACCGGAAGAAGGTCGCGAAAGCGTAAGCACCATCGGCCGGCCTGCGATCCGGATTTGGCCCTTAGCCGACATCACGCTTACATACGGAAATGTCCGCTGTTGGCACTTAGCGGACAATCCAGTCGCACCCGCGTTTGTCCGCTATTGGACCAAAGCGGACATTGGTCGGCCTGAATGGCTAGGCCGCTAATGACC
>DASWAK010000454.1:0-14479 GCA_036391175.1 Pseudolabrys sp. | reverse complement strand
GCTCGGGCGCCCGCTGGTCATGGGCATCCTCAACGTAACCCCGGATTCCTTCTCGGATGGTGGCCAGTTCCTCGACGCTGGTGCAGCCATTGCTCACGCCACCAAAATGGCCCAGCAGGGTGCGGATATCCTGGACATCGGGGCGGAGTCGACGCGACCCTATGGTGGTGCACTCCCGGTATCGGCAGACGACGAAAGAGCGCGGCTCACGCCTGTTTTGCCGGAGGTGGTCAAGCTCGGCTTGCCGGTATCGATCGACACCATCAAAGCTTCTATTGCAGCCTGGGCGCTCGACCAAGGCGCCATTATCGTCAACGATGTCTGGGGCCTGCAGCGCGATCCCGATATGGCACCGCTGGTCGCCAAACGCGGGGTACCGGTGATCGTGATGCACAACCGCGACGCTGCCGACGATCGGATCGACATCGTCGCAGATGTGATGGCCTTCTTTTCCCGCTCTCTGGAGATCGCAGCTCGCACGGGCATCGCACGCAAGAGTATAGTGCTCGACCCCGGCATCGGCTTTGGCAAGACGCCAGAGCAGAGCATCATTTGCCTCGCACGGCTTGCGGAGTTCAGGTGCTTCGAGTTGCCGCTTCTGGTTGGCGCCTCGCGCAAGCGTTTCATCAACACCGTGACGCCGTCGGCACCGGACGAGCGCATTGGCGGCTCGATCGCCGCCCACCTGTTGGCAGTTCAAAAAGGCGCGACGATTGTGCGCACACATGACGTTGCGGAAACCGTGCAGGCGCTACGGGTGGGCGCCGCGATCGAGGCAGTGCGATGACCGATCGCATCTTTATCAAGGGGCTTGCGCTCCACGCATATCACGGCGTGATGGCGCACGAAGCCAAGGTCGGGCAGACCTTCACCATCGATCTCGATCTAGAAATCGACCTGTCAGTCGCCGCCCGCTCAGACAAGGTCATGGACACTGTCTCCTACGACAAGGTAGTCGATTGCGCGAGCGACGCGTTCTGTGCGCAGCGCTTCCGTTTGATCGAGGCCGCTGCCGGACGAGTTGCCGACGCCGTGCTAGCCGCTTTTGCGCGCGTGCGATCTGTGCGGGTCACGATCCACAAACCGCACGCTCCCATTGCTGCTACCTTCAATGATGTCGGCGTGACGCTGGTGCGCAGCCGCCATGGCTGAGGCGCTACTCGCGCTTGGCGGCAATGTGGGAAACAGCCGCGCTATTCTCGACCGCGCCATAGGTCTGCTTTGCGACGGCAAGGAGGTGCGGTTGACAGCGCGTTCATCCGATTACCGCACGCCCCCTTGGGGTTTCAAGTATCAGCCGCACTTCGTGAATCTTGCAATCTCAGTCGAGACCACGCTCAGCCCTCACGAACTGCTGGCGCGCGCGCACGACATCGAATTGCGGCTTGGCCGAGACCGCACCCATGAAAAGCGCAACGGCCCGCGCACTGCCGATATCGACATCATTGCGTATGATGACGTGACTTTGAACGAACCCAACTTGACGCTGCCGCATCCGCGCATGTTTGAGCGCGCGTTCGTATTGGTGCCGCTGGCCGAAATCGCCGGAGACCGAGTGATCGCTGGGCGTCGCGTGGACAAGGCCGCCGAAGCCGTCGACGCCGGCGGTATCTATCGCCTGCCCTAGCCGCTCTGCCGGACAGGTATGCAACTTGCTTTAACTCAATGGCCTGACGGTACCGACTGTGCCATTTTGCTTGCATGACTGACGATCTCCCCCTCGCCTCTGAATTCCCGCCAACAACCGAAGCGGAATGGCGGGCGCTGGTCGAGGCCGCCCTTAAAGGTGCGGCATTCGATAAGCGATTGGTCAGCCGGACCTATGACGGGCTACGCATCGAGCCGCTCTATGCGCGCGCGGTAGGCGTGAAGCCGGTCGTTGGTCGGCCGGCCAGCGCGGCCTGGACCGTGATGCAGCGGATCGACCACCCCGATCCGAAGGCCGCCAATGTGCAGGCCTTGCAAGACCTGGAAAACGGCGCGACCGGACTGACTCTGGTATTTGCAGGCTCGCTTAACGCCAATGGCTACGGACTCGATGCTTCGCCGGACACGCTGGCGCGCCTCCTTGACAGCGTAGCGCTAGATGCTGGCATCACCATCGATTTTAACCTGAGCCCTGCGACGCGCACGGCCGTGCAACTGTTCGCAGGCCTGGTGAAGGCCCGTAAGCTTGCGCCTTCATCGGTCGACCTGCGTGCGAGCCTCAATCCCATCGGCGGCTTTGCCGCGACCGGCGCAAGCCCGAAGCCGTGGCGCGAATTATCGAAAGTTTTCGCGGGCGGGGTGACCGACCTCGCCGAGCAAGGCTATCGCGGGCCTTTCGCGGTGGCCGACGGGCGCATCATCCATAATGCAGGCGGCTCGGAAGCGCAGGAGCTTGCCTTCGCACTTGCCGCTGCAGTGGATTGTCTGCGCGCGCTCGAGGCTGCCGGCGTGGCGCTCGGTGCCGCGCGCGGCATGATCTATTTCCGCCTTGCCGCCGACGCCGATGAATTCCTCACCATCGCGAAATTCCGCGCCATCCGAAAACTCTGGGCACGCGTCGAACAGGCCTGTGGCCTTGTGCCAAAGCCGGTGACGGTCGCCGCCGAAACCGCATGGCGCATGCTGACCAAGTGCGACCCCTACGTGAACATGCTGCGCACCACGATCGCGGTTGCCGCCGCTGGACTTGGCGGCGCCGACAATATCGCCGCGCTTCCGCATACCGCCGCGATCGGTCTGCCCGATGCTTTTGCGCGCCGGGTCGCGCGCAACGCGCAGCTTGTCCTGCTCGAGGAATCCAATCTGGCGAAGGTTGCCGACCCCGCCGCGGGGTCCGGCGCCGTCGAGAATCTGACCGCCAAGCTCTGCGCTGCTGCGTGGTCGCAGTTTCAGGCTTACGACAAGGCGGGAGGCGCGTGGGCAGCACTTGAGCAGGGCCTCATCCAGCGCGAGGTCGCCGCCGTGCGCGAAAAGCGGCAAGCTGCCGTCGCGCGCCGCAGGGACGCAATTACTGGCACCAGCGACTATTCCAATTTGCATGAAGAGGTCGCCCGCGTGCTTGATGTTGCTGCCGTCGCCCCGCAGAAAGAGAGCGGCGCGGCTGCTACGATTGAGCCCTTGCCGAGCATTCGGCTCGCCGAGCCGTTCGAAGTCTTGCGCGACGCCGCCGACCGAATGTTCCAAAAATCCGGCGTGCGGTCGAAGGTGTTTCTCGCCAATCTCGGCACACCGTCGGACTTCACCACGCGCGCGACCTTCGCGAAGAATTTCTACGAGGCAGGCGGCATCGAGGCGCTGAGCAATGACGGATTCAAAAGCCACAACGAAATGGTGGCCGCATTTAAATCCTCGGGCGCCAAACTCGCCTGTATATGCTCGTCCGACAAAGTCTATGAAAGCCAAGTTACAGACATTGCAAAGGCGCTGACCGCCGCCGGTGCCACCGTCGGACTCGCCGGCCGACCCGGCGACAGAGAGGCCGCGTGGCGGCAGGCCGGGGTCAAAACATTCGTGTTTATGGGCTGCGACGCACTTTCGACCTTACGCGAGACCCATGATATTCTGGGACTGAAATGAGTAAAATTCCAAATTTCGCCGCCATCGATTTCGCTAACGTCAGCTTGCCTGCCGGCAAGCAGGCGTCCGCGACCTGGACGACGCCGGAAGGCATCGCGGTCAAGCCGCTTTATGGCGAGGCCGATGTCGCTGGGCTTGATTTCCTTGACACCTACCCTGGCAAGCCGCCGTTCCTGCGCGGGCCCTACCCAGCGATGTATGCGGCACAGCCCTGGACAATCCGGCAATACGCCGGTTTCTCGACCGCCGAAGATTCCAACGCTTTCTATCGTCGCAATCTCGCCGCCGGGCAGAAGGGCCTCTCAATAGCCTTCGATCTTGCCACCCACCGCGGCTACGACAGCGATCACCCACGCGTTTCCGGTGACGTCGGCATGGCGGGTGTCGCAATTGATTCCATTTACGACATGCGCACATTGTTTTCGGGCATCCCGCTCGACCAGATGAGCGTGTCGATGACCATGAACGGCGCGGTGCTGCCCGTGCTCGCGCTTTACATTGTCGCTGCAGAGGAACAGGGCGTGCCGCACGAGAAGCTCTCGGGCACGATTCAGAACGACATCCTTAAAGAATTCATGGTGCGTAACACCTATATCTATCCGCCAGAACCGAGCCTGCGTATCATTTCCGACATTTTCGCCTACGTCTCAGCGGAGATGCCAAAATTCAATTCGATTTCAGTGTCCGGCTATCACATGCAGGAAGCGGGCGCGACGCAGGACCTTGAGCTCGCATACACGCTTGCTGATGGCGTCGAATATGTGCGCGCCGGGCTGAAGGCTGGGCTCACCGTCGATCAGTTCGCGCCGCGTATCTCTTTCTTCTGGGCGATCGGCATGAACTATTTCATGGAGATCGCCAAGCTGCGCGCCGCTCGGATGCTGTGGGCGAAATTGATAAAGACGTTCAACCCGGGAGACGCGCGCTCACTGTCGTTACGCACTCATTGCCAAACCTCAGGCTGGTCGCTGGCGGCGCAGGACGTGTTCAACAATGTTGCCCGCACAATGATCGAGGCGATGGCGGCAACCCAAGGCCAGACCCAGTCGCTGCATACCAACGCGCTCGACGAAGCCCTCGCATTGCCGACCGATTTTTCCGCTCGTATCGCGCGCAATACACAGATCGTTCTGCAACAGGAAGCGGGCGCCACCCGCATTGTCGATCCTTGGGGCGGCTCTTATTATGTCGAGCGCTTGACCTACGAACTCGCACGGAAAGCTTGGGGCCATATCGAAGAAGTCGAGGCGCTTGGCGGCATGGCCAAGGCAATCGAAGCGGGCATTCCCAAGCTGCGCATTGAAGAAGCCGCCGCTAAAACGCAGGCGCGCATCGATGCGGGCGCCCAATCGGTGATCGGCGTCAACAAATATCCGCCAACCGACGAGGCGCCAATCGAGGTGCTCAAGATTGACAATTCCGCTGTGCGTGCCCGCCAGATCGAGAAGCTTCAACACCTGAAAGCCGAGCGCGATCCGGCCGCCCTGGAGGAGACACTCGACGCACTCACGCGCGCTGCTGACCGCGGCAACGGCAATCTCCTGGCGCTTGCCATCGACGCCGCACGCGCAAAAGCGACCGTCGGTGAAATTTCATCGGCGTTAGAAAAGGTTTTCGGCCGTCACCGCGCCGAGATTAAAGCGATCACCGGAGTTTACAAGCGGGAGGTCGGCATGACCGGCGCCGTCGAACGTGTGCGCACCGCCGTGGAGGCATTTGAGGCCGCTGAGGGCCGCCGCCCGCGCCTGCTGGTCGCCAAGATTGGGCAGGACGGCCACGACCGTGGTCAGAAGGTGATCGCTACAGCCTTCGCTGATCTCGGCTTCGACGTCGACATTGGTCCCTTGTTCGCGACGCCCGCAGAAGCTGCGCGGCAAGCGGTCGAGAACGACGTGCATATTCTCGGGGTCTCTTCACTCGCCGCCGCGCACCTGACGCTAGTGCCGGAATTGAAAGCAGAACTCGCCAAGCAAGGCCGCAACGACATCATGATTGTGGTTGGCGGCGTGGTACCCCCGCAAGATTACGAAACGCTGAAGCACGCCGGAGCCGAGGCAATCTTTCCGCCGGGCACGGTAATCGCGGAGGCGGCCGAGAAACTCCTCAAGACCCTCAACAAGCGCCTCGGACACGGCAAAGAGGCCGCGGAGTGAGACGATTGGTCGCCCGCGCGGCCGCAGCCGCGTTTTGCGCGCTATCGTTATCAGGCTGCGTTGATTCCGCTGGCCCGATCTTGCCGGAGGCCAAGGCTTTATTCGGAGAGCGTTTGCGGCTCCAGTCCTACACACTGCACAAGGGTTACGCAGACGAGCCTGACCAAGCGTCATTCAAGTGGGACGGCGCGCGATACATTCATGCTGGCGGCGGCATGAGCGACGTCGCCGCCTTTACGGCGCATCCATTCGAGGTCAACTCCTATATCATACAGAGCGCGGCGGCTAAGCGCCCACACATCTTCGAATATGCAGTCGCACACAAGCTGGCCGAAGGTGTCTACCAGGTGATCGTCATCGACGAGGATGACGCCAACAGGGCAACCCGTGAGCGCAATTGTAAACAGACGAACGATTCCCATGCCGGGTCGTGACACGAAAGCAATTGTTCGTCTTTGCGCGCGCTACTGCCACGCGGCACACAGATGAACGCGGCCTGGTACTCCGCCTTGCGAACGACGATTCAGAACCGCAGCGCTAGGGACTCAATGGCTTCGCGCAATCTCCCGCCTTCCGATCTCGTGCGCGGCATCCGCGCTGGCGACCGTGCGACGCTGGCACGCGCAATCACGTTGATCGAGAGCAAACGCGCCGACCATCGCAAAACCGCACATCACCTGGTACAGGAATTGTTGCCCATGACTGGGAAGGCCGTACGCGTCGGCATCACTGGCGCGCCCGGCGCCGGTAAATCCACCACAATCGACGTGCTTGGTACTTACCTCATCAGCGAAGGCTATAAGGTGGCGGTGCTCGCGGTTGATCCATCGTCGACCCGCACCGGCGGATCGATACTCGGTGACAAAACGCGCATGGCGCGGCTCGCCGTTGATCCGCATGCATTTGTCCGCCCTTCACCATCCTCCGGGACACTCGGTGGCGTCGCGGCCAAGACACGTGAGACTATGCTGGTATGCGAGGCCGCCGGCTATGACGTCGTAATGGTGGAGACTGTCGGAATCGGCCAGTCGGAAACGGCGGTTGCCGACATGACCGACTTTTTCCTGGTGCTGATGCTTCCGGGCGCCGGCGACGAATTGCAGGGCCTAAAGAAAGGCATCGTCGAACTCGCCGATATGATCGCGATTAACAAGGCTGACGGCGACAATATCGAGCGCGCCAAGGTGGCGGCGGCGGAATATCGCGCTGCGCTCAATATCCTAACACCACAATCCGCGAGCTGGTCACCTCCCGTCATCACTTATTCGGCGCTTACTGGAAATGGCATCAACGAATTGTGGGCTCAGATTCTCGCGCACAAAGAGAAAATGGAGGCGTCCGGCGAATTGGCGGCGCGGCGACGCGAGCAGCAAGTGAAATGGATGTGGACCATGCTGGAGGAACGGCTTACTGCGCGGCTACGCACCGATGCATCCGTGCGTACGAAGTTGCGACAGGCAGAGGCTCAGGTCGCCGCCGGCAAGCTCGCGCCAACGTTGGCGGTTGAGGAAATCGCGCGGCTGCTTGGCGTCTAGATGGCCGCGACTATTCTCGTTACCGGGTTCGGACCGTTTCCGGGTGCGCCATTCAATCCAACTGGGCCACTGGTTGAAAGGCTTGCGCGACTTCGCCGGCCGGCACTGGCTGACTGGACAATCGTCCCGCATGTCTTCCAAACCAGCTATGCGGCTGTAGATCGTGAACTTCCGAAGCTAATTGCCAAACATAAACCGGATGCGCTGCTGATGTTCGGGCTTGCGCCGCGCGCAAAGACGTTGCGCATCGAAACCCGCGCGCGCAATGTCTTGGCGTCCCTCCCCGACGCTTCCGGCCAAACGCTGCGCCGGAATTTGATCGCTCGCGGCGATCCGTCGACTCTGCTACTGCCGGCGCAAGCGCGGCACTTGTTCGCTGCCGCCCATACAGCGCGTGTGCCAATCATGTTCTCGCGCGATGCTGGGCGCTACTTATGCAATTATCTTTGCTGGCGCGCGGCCGAGGCAGCGGCACGAAACGGCCCGCGCCTTGCAGCTTTCGTCCATGTGCCGCTCATTTCGCGCACCGCTCGGCGGCCCAGTAAGCGGCGGCTCCTGACCCTCGACGAACTTTCCCGTGCCGGCGGCCGTTTTCTTGTCGCCATTGCTACGGCAGCACGACGTTAGCCTATCGGGCGCATGATCCGCGCCGTATGCCAATCGCGCCGGACTTGGTCAGAGAACCAGCAAGCGGACGAAGTCGGTCATAGCGCCAAATTTTACAAGCGTATCACGGCATTTTGTCCCGCCGCCATTTCGTTCGGGGTGACGTGGGCGCGTGCTTCATGGCAAGTTGTGCGGATTGAGGCCCCGATGCGCGACACAGGTCCGCTCCTCGACAAGATTCCTTTCCCGGCGATCCGGCGCCGCAAGCTGGAAACGCTGCAGGTGAATGTTGGCTATCGCTGTAACCAGTCCTGCTTCCATTGCCACGTCAATGCCGGCCCTCACCGAACCGAGGAGATGACAGGCGAGATCGCTGATCTGGTTTTGGATTTTCTTCGCCGCCGAAGAGTCGCGATCCTCGACATTACAGGTGGCGCGCCGGAGCTTAACCCGCATTTCCGACGGTTGGTGCAAGAAGCGCGCATGCTGGGCGTTAAGGTAATTGATCGCTGCAATCTCACCATTCTGGAGCAACCGGGCCAGGAGGACCTTGCAGAATTTTTGGCGAGCGAGCACGTCGAGGTGGTGGCGTCAATGCCATGCTATCTGCAAGACAATGTCGAGCGGCAGCGCGGCAAGGGTGTTTTCGAGGGCTCGATCCGTGGCCTAAAGCGCTTCAATGCGCTCGGCTACGGTCGCGATCCCGAGCTCGCGCTCAATCTCGTTTACAATCCGCAGGGACCATTGCTGCCGCCAGCGCAGGCATCTCTCGAAGCCGACTACAAGCGCGTGCTGCGCGAGAAGTATGGCATCGTGTTCAACAAGCTTTATGTCCTCGCCAACATGCCGATTCAGCGCTTTGGAGCAACGCTAATCAAAATGGGCGAGTTCGACGCTTATCTCGGCTTACTACAAGATGCACATCTCGACGCCAATCTTGATGGTGTCATGTGCCGCAGCCTGATTTCGATGGACTGGCGAGGCTACATCTATGATTGCGATTTTAACCAAATGCTCGACTTACCGATGGCGCGCGGCACGCGCAGGCGTGTGCATTTGGCAGATTTACTCAACGACTCGATCGAGGGCAATCCGATCCGCGTTGCGGGCCATTGCTATGGTTGTACTGCAGGCCAGGGCTCGAGCTGCGGCGGCGCGCTGAAAGAGGCGGCGGAATGAGCGGCACGAGGTTGTCGATCATCATACCGGTATTGGATGAAGCTCCCTTCATCGAAGCAGCGCTGGCGGCGCTTGCGCCCTATCGAGCCCGCGGCGTTGAGGTGATCGTCGTTGATGGCGGAAGCCGCGATGGCACACTTGCAGTCGCCCGCCCCCTCGCCGACTGCGTGCTTAGTACGCGCTGCGGGCGCGCGACGCAGATGAATGCTGGCGCTGCAATTGCGCGCGGCGAAATCCTGTTGTTCCTGCATGTAGACACATGGCTGCCCGACGACGCCGATATTCTAGTACACGATGGGCTCGCGCGGTCGCGCCGCGCGTGGGGCCGTTTTGATGTGCGGTTTGACCACGGCGGATGGCTGTCTTTGATCGCGTTTATGATGAATCTGCGGTCGCGTTGGACGGGCATCGCTACGGGCGATCAGGCCCTCTTCGTAACCCGCGCGGCCTTTGATGCCACCGGCGGCTTTCCGACGATCGCGCTGATGGAAGATATTGCGCTGTCCACCAACCTCAAGCGCATCAGCTGGCCATTTTGCATCCGTGCACGCGCTACCACTTCCGCACGTCGTTGGCGACAGTATGGCACCGTGCGCACAACGTTTCTGATGTGGCGGCTGCGGATGGCATATTTCTTCGGTGCTGATCCAGCGCAACTTGCACGGCACTATGGCTATGCCCCTGGCGAGCAATAGTCCCGTTTCCATTGCGATCCTGGCGAAAGCCCCAATCCCGGGGCTGGCCAAGACTCGCCTTATTCCAACAATCGGAGCGCATGCAGCGGCGGTGCTACAGGAGCGCCTGACAGAGCGCACGGTTACGACTGCGCTCGCCGCCAATATTGGCCCCGTGACGTTATGGTGCGCACCCGACAGCACGCACAGCACTTTCCTTAGGTTGGCCGCACGCCTCCGCATCACGCTTAAGCCGCAGCCTCAAGGTGACCTCGGCGCGCGCATGCTCGCCGCTGCAGCCGCCTGTAACGGCCCCGCGCTGGTGATCGGTACCGACTGCCCTGCGCTGACCGAAGTGCACCTTCGCGGAGCGGCGAACGACCTCCGCGACGGCACTGATGTTATCTTGATCCCCGCCGATGACGGCGGTTATGTCCTGATCGGCACACGCTCGGAGCAGCCCGCGCTGTTCGCAGGCATCGCCTGGGGCACAAAAACCGTGCTCGCTGAAACTCGCGCGCGCATCATCGAGAATTGCCTTGTATTAACCGAGCGTCCGCCCCTCTGGGACGTCGATACCGAAAGCGACCTCGCGCGTCTCGAACGCGCGCATCCCGAACTCAAGCTCTAACGGCTACTGCAAGCGTATCAGGATCAAGCCGCAGACGATCAGAAACGCGGCAACGATGCGCGCCGCGCGCAGCGGCTCTTTGAGCACCACCACGGCAATGGCGGCCCCAAACAGCACGCTGGTTTCCCGTAAGGTCGCAACAATAGCGATGGGCGCAGCCGTCATCGCCCAAATCGCAATTCCATAGGAAAGAACCTGTAATGCGCCGCCTGCAAAACCGCGCCGCCAGAAGCGTTGCATTGCCGGAATTACGTCCGCACCGTCGCGGTAGAGCGCATAGGGCACCATCACCACCGCAATTCCGATAAAAAGCCAGAGCGAATAGGCGTTCGGATTGCTGGAATGCCGCGCGCCGATGCCATCCACCACCGAATAGGCGCAGATGGTGAGTGCAGTGAAGAGCGCGAACCCGATAGCGCGTCGGTCGATTTCAGCAAGTTCGCGGCCGCCGCGCGCTGACAGCAATAGCACTCCCACCACGAGTGCAAGGATTCCGGTCCAACCTATCAGACTCAACTTCTCGCCGACGAAGATTGTAGTGGCCGCCGCTGTCATCAGCGGCGCCGAGCCCCGAGCGATCGGGTATACTTGGCCGAGATCCCCCGTGCGATAGCTCTCGATCAGCGACGCGAAATAGACGAGGTGGATGACGACCGATGCGATCAGCCAGGGCCAGGCGGCCCAGGCCGGTACGCCTACCAACGGCAGGAACATCAAAGCGACAACGCCCGACCCGATCGAGATCAGCGTTGTAGTGGAAAGCGGGTCGAGCCCGACCTTAATCAGCGCATTCCAGCCGGCATGGCAGGCAGCGGCGAACAAAACTGCAAGGAAAACGAAGTTTTCCATGCCCGCGCTCAGATCACACCTTCGCCGCGGCTGGAGCCCAAAGCTTTGGGCCAGCACGCTGATATTGCGGCGGCCGCGCCACTTCGGCGCCGAGCGCCTTGGCCGCATGCCAGCCCCAATGCGGATCGTCGAGGAAACAGCGCGCGATCGAAACCATGTCGGCCTGACCCTTGGCTACAATTTCCTCAGCGTGTTCCGGCTTCACGATCAGGCCAACGGTACGAATAGGAATACCGACCTCCTTTTTCACTCGCGCAGCGATCGGCACGTTGTAGCCCGCATCGGTGGGATTGCGGATATCGGCGGCAGCACCGCCAGAAGAGATGCAGATGAAATCAATCCCCTCGGCCTTCAGCGCCCCGGAGATCGCCACCGCATCGTCAGGTGTCAATCCGCCATCTCGCCAGTCGCTTCCGGTAATGCGCGCACCGAGCGGCACCGTCTTCGGCACCACGGCGCGCACTGCGCGCGCGATCGAAAGCGGAAAGCGCAGCCGGTTCTCGAGCGAGCCGCCATATTGGTCGCTGCGCTTGTTGGAAAGCGGCGACATGAAGCCGTGCGCCAGATAGCCGTGCGCCATATGCAGTTCGATCTCGTCAAAACCGATGCGCAACGCGCGCTGGGTGGACGAGACGAAAGCTGCGCGCACGCGATCCATATCGGCATCATTCACCTCGCGCGGTGTGTGCCAGCCCTCGCCGAACGGGATTGGGGAGGCGGCAATAGTCGGCCACGGATCGGCGGACGGTTTTAGTGCGGCTGCGCCTTCCCAAGGACGCTGAGCCGAGCCCTTGCGGCCGGAATGAGCGATCTGGATACCGAACTTGGCGCTACCCATGCGCCGTGCTTGCGCGATTACACGGGCCAACGCAGCTTCATTGTGGTCGGAATATAGGCCCAGGCAGCCATGAGTTATGCGGCCGTACCGTTCCACGTGGGTCGCCTCTACGATCACCAAGGCTGCGCCGGAATGCGCCAACATGCCGAGGTGCATGAGATGCCAGTCGTTGGCGCATCCGTCGTCGGCCGAATATTGGCACATCGGCGAGACCACGATGCGGTTGGCAAGCTCGAGGCCTGCCATGCGAAAGGGCGTGAACAAGGTACTGGACATAGGATCTATTTCGACTCTGGCTGGGAAACGCCACTATTAGCGCTGCTGGATGGACTTCAAATAGGCAATGATGGCACCAACATCTTTGGCGTCAAATTTGAATTCTGGCATATCTGGATGGCCGGACATGATGCCCTCTCCGAGCGCCTCTTCCAGAGACTCAATCGGATAGCGCTGCCCGAGAATGCGGAAAGGAGGTGCAAATTTATGCAAACTCTCATCGGTACGACCGACCGCGTGACACGATCCGCAAGCGCGGATAAGTAATTCTTCACCGTGCTTGAGGTTTTGAGCAGTCGCAGCCGGCCCACCCATCATGACCACGACGATTGTGCCCACGGTCACCCAAAGGCGTTTTCTTATAGTGTGCAAAAGCATTTGCATCGACTTCAAGGGTCGCCGCGCTCAAAGACGGATACGCAGCTTGTTGGCGACTTCGCCGACGATACCGCGGCGGAACAACAGCACGCAGGCCACGAAAATTGTGCCCTGGATCACCAGCACCCATTCGCCGATTGGCGCGAGCTTGAACTGCATCACCAGGATCACGAAGGCACCGGCCACCGGCCCGAAGATGGTGCCAAGACCGCCAACAAGCGTCATCAGCACAACTTCGCCCGACATCGGCCAGTTCACATCGGTAAGCGAAGCCAGTTGCAATACGATCGCCTTGGTGGCTCCTGCGACACCTGCAAGCGTCGCCGACAGCACGAAGGCGGCTAGCTTATAGCGATCGGTCTTGTACCCAAGCGAAATCGCTCGCGTTTCGTTCTCGCGGATCGCCTTCAGGACCTCCCCGAACGGCGAATGAATAATTCGGTAGATAAACAAAAAGCCGGCAAGGAAGATGATCAGGACAACAGCGTACATCGCCATCTCGTTCCTGAGATCGATGAGGCCAAACAGGTGGCCGCGCGGCACCGCCTGGATGCCGTCCTCGCCCCCAGTGAATTTCGCCTGTAACGCGAAGAAATACATCATCTGCGCCAGCGCCAGCGTGATCATGGCGAAGTAAATGCCCTGACGACGAATGGCGAGCGAACCGGCGACCAAGCCGCAGATGGCGGCAGTCGCCGTGCCGGTGAGAACGGCGAGTTCCGGAGGAAAGCCCCAAGCTTTCGCGGAATAGGCCGACAAATAGCTCGCCCAGCCGAAATAAAGCGCATGGCCGAAGGACAGCAAGCCGACATAGCCGATCAACAAATTGAACGCACAGGCAAACAGCGCAAAGCACATCGCCTGCATGAGGAATAACGGATAGGTAACAAACGGTGCGACCACCAGCGCGGCGACCATGACGGCGAAGCCAATGGTTTCGCTCTGCGAGCGCAGCGCGGGCGATTTCTTGGCGAGCGAATCGACGACGCGTTCCATTACCCTCTCCGCCCGAACAGACCAGCCGGCCGGATCAACAGCACAATCGCCATGATGACGAAAATCACCGTGTTCGAGGCTTCCGGAAAAAACACCTTCGTCAGACCCTCGATCACACCCAGGCCAAAACCGGTAATGATCGCTCCCAGGATCGAACCCATGCCGCCAATTACAACCACCGCAAATACTACGATGATCAACTCTGAGCCCATCTGCGGTGACACGTTGTAGATCGGTGCTGCCATTACGCCGGCGAAGGCGGCGAGCGCCACGCCAAAACCGTAAGTGAGCGTGATCATGCGCGGAACATTGATGCCGAACGCACGCACCAACGTCGGATTCTCAGTGGCGGCGCGCAAATAGGCGCCAAGCCGCGTGCGCTCGATGACAAACCAAGTGCCGATGCACACACCGAGTGAGGCGGCGATCACCCAAGCTCGATAGTTGGGCAGGAACATGAAGCCAAGATTGCGACCGCCTTGCAACGACTCCGGCACGGTATAGGGCAAGCCTGCGGAGCCGAAATAGTTGCGCGCAACGCCTTCAAAGATCAGCGCAAGCCCAAAGGTGAGCAGCAGCCCATAAAGATGGTCAAGCTTGTACAGCCACTGCAGGAACAGCCGCTCGACGATGATACCGGTAATGCCGACCAAAATTGGCGCGATGATCAGCGCCGGCCAGTAGCCAAGACCGGAATATTGCAGGATGAGATAGGCAGCAAAGGCGCCCATCATGTATTGGGCGCCGTGGCTGAAATTGATGATATTGAGCATGCCGAAGATGACGGCCAGTCCCAAGCT
>DASWAK010000453.1:0-8254 GCA_036391175.1 Pseudolabrys sp. | reverse complement strand
GTCGTTGTAGCTTTGTCGCCTGCGATATTGCCTCGGGCGTTCGGGGCCCGTTTGATTTGGTCGTTTCAAACCCACCCTATATCGCTCATGATGAAATTGCTTCCCTTGCACCAGAAGTGCGGGACTATGATCCCACAGTGGCGCTTGACGGCGGCGATGACGGTCTAGCCGCCTATCGTGCCATTGCAGCGGAGGCCGCACGTCTTTTGGCGCCGGGCGGACGATTGTTCGTAGAACTGGGAGCAGGCCAGGAGTCGGCAGTCCGCGCATTGTTTACCAATGCCGGATTAAGCGTCGGCGCTGCACGCAAGGATTTGGCCGGAATCCCGCGCGTGCTCGGCATAGGTTTAGCGCCATGAACATGTCGCATTCCCACCTGATGAAAATTGCAGAGCTCAATTATCAGCGAAAAAAGCACTTGGATTATGGCTCGGAAACGACTAGCTTCCGGTCACGGAATCGACCTGTGACGGTTGCATCGCCATGAACTCCGGAGCGGTGGCTCTGTGAGGTGCGGCGCAAGGCGGATGACGGCAAGCGAAATCGCCAGATACGGGTCTGGATGCTTCACCGGTTGGGCGCATCATTTTTCGAAACCTAGGACGATGCGCGTAACGAGAGGTTGGCAACGCTGCGGCAAGGCCGCGGCTATGGGGTTGCTGCGACTATCGCGATAAAGAGCGCAGAGGTTCGATCATTGGCGCGGACAACGAGTGCAGGTCCGGCCGCGCAATGAGATTTCTATGGACTTGCAATTTGGTTGAGCGTTCGGCGGCGAACGCCGAGACAGACGAAAGGCGAAAACAGGCACATCATGAGAAATGGTCAGAAGCGCATGCGGGGACGCGGCAACCACCGCAAAAGCCAAAATCCGCTGACGCGCGTTTATGAATCAAACGGTCCCGATGTCAAAATCCGCGGCACTGCTTCGCATATTGCGGAAAAATATATCCAGCTTGCGCGTGACGCACAGGGCTCGGGCGATCCGGTGGCCGCTGAAAACTACTATCAGCACGCCGAGCATTATTTTCGCCTAATCGCCGCCGCGCAGGAACAATTCCGCCAACAGAATCCCTATTACAACCAGCAACCGCAGCAACAGGGAGCGCCTGGTCAGCAAACTGCAGACGAGGGCTTTGATGGCGACGATGACGATGCTCAACCGTTCATGGGCCAGAACGAACCGAGCTATGCGCCGCAGCCGCAAGTGCAGCAAGCGCAGCCTTATTTGCCACGGGATGGCCAGCCATTCCCGCCGCGCGATCAGCAGGTGCACAACCGTCCGCAGCATCAACCGCAGCCCTACCAGCAACCGAACCCGGGCGGCCATGAAGGCGGACAAGAGGTAGGCGGCCTACCGGCGTTCATCACTGGCAGCGGCGGCCAGCCGCAACAGAATCCTGCCCAGAACCAGAACGGCCACGATCAGGGCGATCGTGGTCAGGATCGTTTCGGCAGGCATCGTCGTCGTCGTCATCGCGGCGGCGGTGGCTTCCGCCCGGACCGTCCCGATTTTGGTGGCGGCCATGCGCAAGGGGCGGGGCCACAACCGGCCCCACAAGATGAAAGCGGCGGCAGCGACCCGCGGCCGGAGTGAGCGGCCCTTGTCCCGGGCGCAGCGCTGCACGAAGTGGTGCGCTGCAGAATCGGGACCAGCCAAAATCGGAGTTTGGATCAGCGGCGGATCATGTCCCCGGTGACGGCGCCAATGCCGGCTCTAGCGCGGGCACCAATTGCCGCTTCTCGCGTCGCGCCGGGATTGCGCGATAAACTTGCTTGGTCGCTTCCACCAGATGTACGCCAGCGAATGGTGCCGACAACGTCGCTCCGGTGCGCTCCCATGCCACCGCCGACCGCAGGAACCAACCGCGTGGCACGGGCGGTACATAGAGTGCTTCGCTCCACCCAGTCGGCGTGAACCAGGTCTCGCGCAAGAGCTGGTTGATTTGGCTGCGCGAATAAGGCCGACCATGTCCGAACGGTGTGGTGTCCATGCGCGCCCACAAACCGCGCCGGTTTGGAACCACCGCCAGCAACCGTCCTCCAGACGCCAGCACTCGCCAAACTTCACGCAACAGGGCACCCGGATCGTTCGTCATTTCCAGCGCATGCACCAGCATGACGCGGTCGGCTGCGGAGTCAGCAAGCGGTAGCTCGTTTTCGTCTACTAGCGCGGACAATGCCGGGCGCGCGGTTGGCCATTTCACGACCCCCTGCCCGGCCGGCATGAGGGCGAGGCAGCGCTCGGCCTCCTCGCGAAACAGGCCGAGATAAGGCGTGGCATAGCCGATGCCGAGCACACGCTGGCCAGCAGTATCACCCCACAGTGTGCGGATGCCGCGACCAATAAAGCGGCGTGCGACTACCCCCAGCCGTTGGCCGTAGAAATTGCGCAGGTCCACAACGTCGATCGACATGCGGCGAAACTACCATGAAACAGCGTAGCAAACCGCTAACGGCGCGGGATACCCGGACGTGCACGATCATTCACCCGCGTGATACGGTTAACCCATTCCAGTACGTGAACAGGACCAAGCCCATGCCCGCGGAAACCCGTCTTTTTCTCTGCCGATCCGACAATTACGGGGTGCTGCTGCATGACCCAGAAAGTGGAGCTACCGCTACAATCGACGCTCCCGAAGCCGCGCCGATCGAGGCAGCGCTGAAAGCGACCGGCTGGAAATTGACTGACATCCTGGTCACTCATCATCATGCCGACCACACCGACGGGATCAAGACACTGAAAGAAAAATACAAGTGCCGCGTGGTAGCGCCGGCCGCGGAAGCTTCGAAAATCCCAGCGGTGGATGAAACCGTGCGCGAGGGCGACAAGGTCAAGGTCGGCAATCTTTCAGCCAATGTGATCGAGACCCCTGGCCACACGCTTGGGCACATCGCGTACTGGTTTCATGGCGAAAAGCTTGCCTTCGTTGGCGATACCCTATTCTCCATCGGGTGCGGCCGCGTGATCGAAGGGACGCCTGAACAAATGTGGCGCTCGCTCACCAAGCTGCGCGATCTGCCGAATGATACTGAGGTTTATTGCGGGCACGAATACACCGCCGCGAACATCAAATTCGCCCGCACGATCGAGCCGAACAACAAGGCGCTGGCGGCGCGCGAGACGCAAGCCAGGCAGCAGCTTTCGGGCAACGAACCGACAATCCCGGTCATGATCGGTGAGGAGAAGCAGGCAAACCCGTTCCTGCGCGCTGACATACCCGAGGTAGCTGCCGGCATCGGATTAAAGGGCAAGCCCGCGGCTGAGGTCTTTGCTGAAATCCGCGCGCGCAAGAACAAGTTCTAGCGCTCGAACATGCATACTCCGACCGCCGCCGAGATGATCCATGCGCTTGAGCTCAAGCCGCATCCGGAGGGTGGCCACTATCGGGAAACATTTCGCGATCCGCGGCAGGTGGATGGCCGTTCCGCCTCGACCGCGATCCTGTTCCTGCTAGCGCGCGGTGAGCGTTCGCACTGGCACCGCATCGACGCGGTTGAGATCTGGCACTACTACGCCGGTGCACCGCTCAGGCTGGAACTGGTGGACGGCGCGAAAGAAGAAATCTTCCGGCTCGGTGCTGACATCCATGCAGGCGAAGTACCGCAAGTGACGGTCCCCGCGCGCGCGTGGCAGGCGGCGGAAAGCATGGGTCTTTGGACGCTTACCGGCTGCACGGTGGCGCCTGGCTTTTCCTTCGAAGGCTTCGAACTAGCGCCTACGGACTGGTCGCCGCGCGACCCAACGCGATAAAACTAAGAAAATCTTGGAAGGGGAACAATTGCTTGCCCGCGCGAACCGCATGATTGCGAATGTATACAATCTGCGGCTGGGTCCGGTAGCGCGCCTGGGAATATTGGAATGTGCGGCTGGACAAGGCGGAAGGCGCTTGGCGTGCGCAAAAGGCAAGAGCTGGCACGCCGAAAAAATCTCCAGCCAAACGAAAAAATAAAACTCCGTACAGAGGGTAAAAAGGGCTACTTACGACCGTTGCTATGCATGCACGCCACGTAACCTTCAAGAGCGCGGCTTCGATGAACCTTGAATCCTTCCCTCCTGAAATACTTCGGAAATGCAACCCGTCCGCCATCAAGCGTTTGAGTCGGTTCCTGTCCTTCTCGCGGGCGTAATTTCAAGCCTTCGCGCTTGACGCCGACAGGAGGAGGAATAATTCGTCCCCCGTTCTGTAAAGCACATCCGCAGGCGACCTTGTCGTAAACCTCTTTGCATCGCGGATCGATGTCCTGAGCGAATACCGGCCGCATGACTGATTGCACGATCAGGCCGATGATTGCTGTTCCAATCAGAAATGCCTTCATGGGTCTCGGCTACCTGCTGACAACAATGCGAAGCTCTTGGCGCGAGCGACATTTATATTCGAAGCTCGATAACGCCTAGATAAAATACTGCCCGCCGTTGGCGCTAAGCGTTGCGCCGGTGATCAGACCGGCATCGTCGGAGGCAAGAAACACGACGCAGCGTGCTATTTCCTCCGGTTCGCCCAAGCGGCCGATCGGGATCAGTGGCAGTATCGACTTCTCCAACACGTCCTTCGGCACTGCTTGCACCATTTCAGTATTGATATAGCCAGGGCAAATCGCATTCACCGTGATGCCAGAGCGTGCGCCCTCTTGCGCAAGCGCTTTCGTGAATCCGAGTTCCCCCGCCTTGGCCGCAGAATAATTGGTTTGCCCCATTTGGCCTTTCTGCCCGTTGATCGAGGAGATGTTGATAATGCGGCCGAACTTGCGCTCCCGCATGCCCTCGATGACCGGCCGGCACATGTTGAACAGTGAGCCGAGATTTGTGTTGATGACGGCGGTCCATTGATCGGGCTTCATCCGATGGAACATGGCGTCGCGCGTAATACCGGCATTGTTCACCAGCACCTCGATCGGTCCGACCTCGGCTTCGACTTTTTTAATGCCTTCGGCGCAGGCCTCGTAGGACGACACATCCCACTTGAAGACCGGAATGCCGGACTCTGCCTTAAATTTCTGCGCGGCATCGTCATTGCCGCCGTAATTAGCCGCAACCCTATAACCGCCAGCCTTCAGGGCTTTGGCGATTGCCGCCCCAATCCCACGGGTTCCACCCGTTACCAATGCAACGCGCGCCATGACTTTGTCCCCTCCAAACTATCTTCTTAAAACATCATGGCCGGGACAAGCCCGGCCATGATCTAAATCAACCGACGGATTTCCTACCGTTCAACGCACATTGCAATGCCCATTCCCCCGCCAATGCACAGTGTGGCAAGCCCTTTCTTCGCATTGCGTCTCTGCATTTCGTAAAGCAACGTCGTCAGGACGCGCGCGCCAGAGGCACCAATCGGGTGGCCGATGGCAATGGCACCGCCATTGACGTTGACCTTCGCCGTATCCCAACCAAGATCTTTGTTAACCGCGCAAGCCTGCGCGGCGAAGGCTTCGTTGGCCTCCACCAGATCGAGGTCCTCTTTTTTCCAGCCGGCTTTCTTGAGCGCAGCGCGCGAAGCCGGGATTGGCCCCGTGCCCATAATTGAAGGGTCAACACCGGCCTGTGCCCACGAAACGATGCGCGCAAGCGGAGTCTTGCCGAGTTTGGCGGCCTCGCTCGCTTTCATGAGCACCAGTGCAGCAGCGCCATCATTGATGCCGGAGGCGTTGGCGGCCGTCACAGAGCCTTCCTTGTCGAAGGCTGGACGTAATTTGGCGATCGAATCTATTGTAACGCCGGGCTTCGGATATTCATCAGTATCCACCACCACGTCGCCCTTTCGCGATTTTATGGTGACCGGCGTAATCTCGTCCTTGAACTTGCCGGCTTTTTGCGCGGCTTCGGCTTTGTTCTGCGAGCCGACTGCGAATTCGTCCTGCTGCTGACGGGTTATCTGCCATTGTTTGGCGACGTTCTCAGCGGTGTTGCCCATGTGATAGCCGTTGAAAGCATCCCACAGGCCATCCTTGATCATGGTGTCGATCATTTCGAACGAGCCCATCTTAACGCCCGAGCGTAGATGCTGGCAGTGGGGCGCCATGCTCATCGACTCCTGCCCCCCAGCGACCACAATTTCGCTGTCGCCATTGAGGATCGCCTGATAGCCGAGCGCGACGGCACGCAAGCCCGAACCGCATAGCTGGTTCACGCCCCACGCAGGCGTCTCAACCGGAATGGCCGCTGCAATCGACGCCTGCCGCGCCGGATTTTGACCTTGGCCGGCGGTAAGTATCTGCCCCATGATCACCTCGCTGACGCGGCCGCCCTCGACACCCGCGCGTTCCAGCGCAGCCTTAATCGCGGCCTTGCCAAGTTCATGAGCCGGCAGGTTAGCGAATGCCCCGTTGAAAGCGCCGACTGGCGTGCGGGCAGCGCTCACAATGACGATATCGTCTTTCATCAGAAGCTCCTGTTAAGGTCATAGGCGGGCGGGGCTGGCCAATTTGGCACTGCCGCATCCTCGGCAGGCAACATGGGTCTGTCAACAAGACCCGCCTCTCGGATATCCGCGACAATTGGCGCTTTTTCGACCTGTCCGCAAGAGACGCCGCGCTAAATGCGGCTATGCCGCGGTGCCACAAAACGGTGGCCCATAGAAGCGGAAATTGGCTATGCTGAACTTTGGGCAGGGAAACGTGTGAACCAAATGGCAGAGGAAAAAAAAGAGCCGATTACAATCAAAAAATACGCGAACCGGCGGCTCTACAACACCGGAACTAGCACTTACGTGACGCTTGAAGACCTCGCCACCATGGTCAAAACCGGGGAGGATTTCGTCGTCTACGATGCCAAGACCGGCGAGGACATCACGCGCTCGGTGCTCGCTCAGATAATCTTCGAGCAGGAGAACAAAGAAGGGCAAAGCCTGCTGCCGATCGCCTTTCTTCGGCAATTGATCCGCTTTTACGGCGACAGCATGCAAATGCTGGTGCCCCGTTTCCTGGAAGCTTCGATCGAATCGCTATCGAAGGAGCAGGGTAAATTTCGCGAACAGATGGCGCAGGCCTTCGGTGTCGGCGCTTTTGGTCCGCTCGAGGATCAGGTACGGCGGAATATGGAAATGTTCGAGAAAACTTTCGCCATGTTCGCGCCATTTGCACGCGGTCAGTCGAAGCCGGCAGAAAAACCGCAAGGTTCGAGCGGCGAAATGGACGAGCTCAAACGGCAGCTCGACGAAATGCAAAAACGGCTGGATAAGCTCGGCGGTAAAGAATAGCCGATGTCGCGTCCGCAAGCGCCCTTTTTTGAAACGCCAGGGCGCCAGACGTTCATTGGCGTGGCGGATGCGCCTGCAACATAGGCCAGCACTACGCGCCCTTCCTCGCCCAGCTCGTTGCCACGAAAGGCCAGCGTCCGTAGACGCGGGAGCGCCGTCGCCCGAACCGAACGAGGCACTCCCGCGTACCGGGCCAGCGCGGCAGTCACCGCACGCTAGTAACCGAGAGCACAGCCGTCTTTGCGCGGCTCCGAGCCAGCGATGAGCACGCCGCGATCCCAATCGATCTTGATGGTTTGCGCGCCACCCCAAGGCGAACTCGCCGTCACCACGTCGTGTCCACGCGCCTTCAGCCCTTCGACCGTGGTTACTGGGGTGCCACGTTCGACATCGGTCTTTTCACCCTCGAAGAAGAAACGCGGGGCATCGATCGCCTGCTGCACGTCCATGCCATAGTCGAGCATATTGAGGATGATTTGCGCGTGACCCATCGGCTGGTAGTGCGCGCCCATCACGCCGAAGCTCATGTCGCAGCGGCCATTGCGCATGGCAAGCGCGGGAATGATTGTATGCATCGGCCGCTTGTTGGGGCCAAACGTATTGGGATGATTTGGCTCCAGCGTAAAGCAAGCACCACGATTGGTCAGCATGATGCCGCTCTTCTCGGTGCAGATGCCGACACCGAAGCTGGAATAGAGCGAGTTGATGAAGGAGACTGCCATGCGGTCGCGGTCAACCACAGTAAGGTAGACCGTATCGTTGCCAGGCGCCGGTGCGCTCGGCAGCTTCGCCCGCTTTTTCATGTCGATAAGCGACGCGAGCTTTTTGGCGAAGTTTTTATCGAGCAGGTCGGCGACGGACGTGCGCATATGCGCTTGGTCGGCAATGTGGGTATCGCGAATGGCAAAGCCTAAACGCGCAGCCTCCAGCACTAGGTGAAAGCGTTCGGCGCCGAGCGGGTCGAGGGAAGCGACGTCAAAATTCTCCAGAATATTGAGCATTACCAGTGCCGTGAGGCCTTGCCCGTTCGGCGGAATCTCGACCAAGTCCAAGCCGCG
>DASWAK010000452.1:0-1930 GCA_036391175.1 Pseudolabrys sp. | reverse complement strand
CCCCGAAGGACTATCCACGGCCGCTGCATGTTGTCGGCGAGCAGATCACGGTGTTGGCATCCGGTGCAGTGACCCAAGGCTATGAGATCTTTCTCCAGGAAGGACCTGAAGGCAGCGGGCCGCCCCCCCACGCTCACCCCTGGGATGAGTCCTTCTACGTCACGCTGGGCCAGATCGAATTCGGTGTCGAGAAAGAGCGTCTCGTTGCGGCTCCCGGCACGCTGGTGCACATACCCGCAGGTACAACGCACTGGTTCCGCATCGGAAAAGGCGGCGGCAAGATGCTGTCCATAACCGCCAGGCTAGGGGCGTCACGAATGTTTGCTGACATCGCTCGCGAGATATCGCCCGAACGGCCGGAGCTGGAAAAGCTCGTCGCCGTTGTGGCGCGCCACGGTGTGACGGTATCGGTCTGACTGCGCGTTGCGGTGGCGAGGCGCGACAAGCCGAAAAATCAATGACCGCGCCTCCAGCATTTCCAACCCCGGGAACTCGCGGTCTAACTCCGACGTTGCCCGGGCGGCCTAGCTGAGATTTCTACGACCGTTGTTCAGCAAACTGAGCCAGTCGGCTGATGGGTGTTTGGCGATTAAGGCTAGCATGGGGTCGCTCCTCATTGTAGAAGCGCAGCCAAGAATCAAGCGCGGCACGCCGCTGGGCGGAATTGGCATAGGCTCTGGCATAGGCCCATTGGCGCAGCAGAGTTTGGATGACGCGTTCGGCCTTGCCATTCGTCTGCGGGCGGTAAGGACGGGTCCGTTTGCTGGCGATTCCCAGCCAGCGGCAAGCTTTGCCGAAGGTGCGCGAGCGATAGGCGTTGCCGTTATCGGTCAAGACCCGTTGTACGCGGATTCCACGCTGGCGAAATTCGCGCACCGCTCGCAACCAGAAACGGGTGGCGGTGTAGCGTTTCTCATCGGGCAGAATCTCCACGTAGGCGAAGCGCGAGCAATCGTCGATAGCCACATGGGCGTACTCCCAGCCCGCGCCTCGAGCGCGGTCGCGCCGATCGCCGGTCACGCGATGGCTGGGGTGCACGATGCGACCCAGCTTCTTGGTGTCCAGGTGTACCAGCTCGCCTGGGCGGTCCCATTCGTAGCGCCGCACCGGCGCGGATGGGTTGAGATAGCGCAGTCGGCCCAGTCCCAGCCGATACAGCACCCCGCTGACTGTCGAGCGCGCCAGCGGCAGTCGGGCCGCAATCTCGGCGGCTACCAGGCGGCTGTGCCGCAGCAGACGAACCAACGCCAGCCACACCGGCGCCAGCGCGTGCGGCCGGCGACGGGCGACCGAGCGTCGGTCCTGCAAGCCCGGCAAGCCCTGCGCGCGATAGCGCGCCACCCACTTGTAGACCGTGCGCTCCGAGATCCCCAAAGCCGTCGCCACTGCACTCACTGGCCAATGCTCCTCCAAGACCCGTCGGACCAGCAAAGCTCGACTCTGCGGCGTGGTGCGGGCATTCTTGTGGATGTTCATCCGGCTGTCTCCCTCGAAGTTGATCGGCTCGCACCAATCAGCTTCCGGGATTCAGTCCGGGTGAACAACCCTCATAGAAATCACACCTAGCGCGACTCTTGGATGACAGCTTTCTGCGAAGACAGGGGTCCGCAACGGGTCGACTCGCGACCGTCGCTACCCGGCCATGAGTTGCCATTGGCTCACGCCGACTGGATGACCGCTTCAGACGGGTAGCAGCCATTCGGCGGGCGCGGGTCACTGGCGGTCACCGGCCAACTGCAGGCATTCCGCGGCGACACAAAAATTTTCCGAAAGATTCTATGGTCTACGTCAAGGGATTCGTGAGACGCGAAGCATCGAATTCGGTCTGGTAGGTGTAGATCGACCAGGCGGTACGAGCGATGCGCCGAGCGAGGATCACGAGTGCTGCAGTGCTGGATAGGCCCTTGGCGCGGTAATGCTCGTAGAGTGG
>DASWAK010000451.1:0-2595 GCA_036391175.1 Pseudolabrys sp. | reverse complement strand
ACCCAAGGTCATCTTTCCCTCCTCCCCTCACCGCCTGAACCACAGAGTACGGCGGGTGTCGGGAGCAAGAATATCGCCCACAGTTCAAGCATCAGGGGCAACTCAATACCGTTGCGGTAAAATATTTTCCCTCCACGAAGTCGTCGTCGCCCGTAACCAACCGCGCCTCAAACAGGGGGTCGGTCCCACTTCTCGATCAGATTATGTAGGCCTGCCAGAGCCACTTCGCGGCTTTTGTCTGGGCTTCGACCTTGCCGAAGGGCAAGTGATAATCGCCCGGTGTCGCCAGCTCGCCCGAGATTTGAGGGCGGCGACATTCGGCGACACGTGCTGCGATAGCCACCCGGCTGGCCCAGTTCACGACGGTGTTCGACATGGATGCCTCCAATCCTTTGGAGTTACATCATCACGGGTATTATTTAGGACCGCATTCGCGTTCCGGATGTGATGAGGGTCACAGAACTTCGATTGGTATCGCGCTACAGGCGGATGGAACCTGACTTGTGCGAAATGTGCTCGACGGCCAGCAGGCTAGTATCTCGCCAAGGCCTGCGGGCCCTGGTCTGCATTGGGGTCGCTGTGTTTTCGGCTATGCGGCTCATGCGAAAAGATCTGTCACCGGGCGGGCTTAGTCTTGCATATATCTGGTGGACCTTTTTCTTTGCGGACCACGCCACTCTTGGAAAATAATCGGGCCTTCCTACATGTTGGACAGTCGCCCGGGCTCGCCCGGCGCCGGCTCCCATTCCATCCGATGGTTTATCTCGAGCCGGCGGCCGCTCACACCCGTTAACGCGACCGTTCGCAATGGTGAGTCTGATGCCGCATCGTCGTCGCCGAGTATTCGTGGATACGCCGAAGGGGCGTCGCAGCGCAGGCTTCACCGTGCCCGAAAGCGCCGACGCCGCCGATGTGTCGATGGTGCTTCGCAGGCGCGGTTGGTCGCCGTACGCCCTGCGGCTCGACCCTGAGCAGCACGCGTGGATCGCTCTCGTGATGGACTGGCAGCGCGCAGCCTGAGTCCACAGCTGCGTCACCACGCGCAACGCGCAATGGCCTACTCATGCGCGGCGGGTAGCACTGGCTGTTCGACTGAGACCGGATCGGACGCCGGAAAGGTATTCTTGAGGGCCTCGTCGAGCGCTTTTTCATGCCGCTTGCGCTCGCGGTTGCCGCGAGCCGTATCGTCCCGGTGGGCTTCGTGTTTTGGCTCGGCGATCATCTCGACCTCCTCGACCAAGACCGACCGCGCATACGCTCCCGCAAAACAACGCCTAAATGATGTCGGGCGTATGCCCTCAGGCGGGCACCTATGACGTGGCCGGTCGACGCTCGCCAGTCAGGCTCGCCAGAAGCACCGCGAGAATCCCCGTCAAGAAGATGCCGTCGAACGTTCCGGCACCGCCTATGGAAGCGACGGGCGTGCCGAGCCCTGCGATCTTACCGAGATTAAGCAGGTCGGCTCCGACCAACGTGCCGAGGCTGCCGGCGATGTACGCGAGCTGGGCGGCGTGGACCCGCGACAGTAGCAGCGCCGTGATACTGGTGACGAGAGCTGGGACGAATACCGGCAGCGCGATGCCGAGTCCCGGGACCGGTTGCGCCATCCAGTGGCACGCGAGGGCGACGATCGCGATCGCTATAGAGCCGGTAACCCAGAGCTGATGCTTAAACAGGAGGTGGACGGACATAACCGTGGGAATGACGGCGCCGCCGACGTTCACCGCGATCAGCGTGCCGGGCCACTGCACCACTACCGGCACCATGTAGCGCATGCCGAAGAAGTAGACGTCTCGACCGGAGACGACCTGCTCACCGGGCAGATAAGCGACAGGAATGTTGAAGTAGCTGCCCATGAGCGAGCCGAACAGCAGCATAAGAGCCGCGCCCGAGGCGATTCCGAGCCGCATGTAGGCGTAGCGGAGAACACCCAGCTGAATGAGCAGCAGCAGGATCAGGAATATTCCGACCAGCGCCGAGAAATACAGGGGGCTGAGCGGCAGATATTGCATTTCGCTCGGCTGCATTGTTGCTCAGTATCCCCCAGGTTCGAGGCCGAATAAGCGCCGCGCCGCAGACATGACGCCTGATAATATAGTCGGCCGCGCGGCCACGGACATTCGGTGAGTAAGGCCGCGATGTCCGCTTTTTTCTGTAATTAGACGCCGACCGATGACTACTCGATCACCTCGTCGGCGTTGGCAACCAGAAAGTGCAGGGAACTTCAGGGCTTCCACCGTGTTTTAGCAAATGGGCGACCTCCAAACGAGAGGGCGCCACTGCAAGGCGGTCTAGATCATGCGCAGTATGAGGCGAGACGCGATTTTGGATATTTATCAGCTTCTACTTGCGGTTTTTCTATTTGTATCGCCTTGGCTGTTTGCGTTTGTAAACCGCACCCTGCGCGCTGATGACTGGCTTAGTGCCGCTCTCGTAGCTGTAATTTCCTTCACGGCGCTGGTCGCATTCCGAGAATGGCAAGCATGGATCAATTTTATCCTTGGGATGTGGATTTCAGCCTCCCCTTGGATTTTGGGTTTCCAACCTCCAGTCGCGATGCGCATTAATTTGGCCATTGGCCTTTTAATTTCATAC
>DASWAK010000450.1:0-1865 GCA_036391175.1 Pseudolabrys sp. | reverse complement strand
ATGCTCGACACTTTCACCGTGTCATGCGCTCGACACCATCGGGAAACTGAAATGATATTTGCCGCGATCCGTTACTTCCGGAGGTTTCTCCCCATGCTTCGCGTCGTCCGCGCCGGCCTTGCCGTCGCATTGCTGGTTCTTGTTCTGGCCCATGCAGTAGCGGCCGAGAAGCCTTTCAAGCAGAGCGAGCTCGATGAGGCGGCGATCAAGCTTGAGGCGCAGATAAAAAGTGATGCCGGCACGGTGACTAAGTCCGCAGCAGCGTTGCATCGCGATGCTGATGCCGCGTTCCAGAAGAATGATTTGCGTACAGGTATGCTGGTCCTTGGTCAGCTCGTCGCCGTTGCTCCGGACGATGCCGCAAGCTGGCTGCGGCTCGGCCGTACCATCCTGCAGATCAAGCCGCACGATGATCGCGAGAAAGCGCTACTGCTCGATCGCGCCTCGACGGCCGCTTATATCTCGTACCAGCGCGCTGGCGACCACAATCTGGAAGCCGATAGTTTGTCTGTCCTTGGCCGAACGCTTGCCGACCGCCAGCACTGGCGGGCTGCGCTCGATTCCCTGCGCCTGTCGCTCGAATTGCGCGAGACCGCTGAACTGCGCGGGCAATATGAAAAGCTACGAGCCGACCATGGATTCCGGCTACTCGATTTTACCGTCGACTCCGACTCCATCTCACCGCGCGCCTGTTTTCAGTTTTCCGAGGAGTTGCCTGGGCGCCGCACCGATTTCTCGCCGTTTGTTGTCGTCGCGGGCATGGACCGGCCGGCCACGTCGGCGAACGACAAGCAGCTCTGCGTTGAGGGTCTCAAGCACGGTGAACGCTACGCGGTGACGCTGCGCGCCGGGCTTCCGTCTGTCGTCAAGGAAACGCTGGCGAAATCGGCTGAATTCACGATCTTTGTGCGCGACCGCAAACCATTCGTGCGCTTTTCTGGCAAGGCTTATGTGCTGCCGCGCAACGGCCAGCGCGGTATTCCGGTGCTGAGCGTCAATACCAAAGCGGTGGCGTTGTCGATTTATCGCGTAGGTGACCGCAACCTCATCGATACTCTTCTTGGTTATGACTTCCAGCGCAATTTGAGCCGCTATCAGGCGGAGCGTTTGGCCAACGAGCGCGGCGCCAAGATTTGGGGCGGTGAACTTGCCGTCGAGCCCAAGCTCAATATAGAGGTGACAACGGCCTTTCCAGTCGATCAGGCGGTCAAAGATCTCAACCCCGGCGTCTACGCTATGACGGCCGAGCCCAAGGATGTCGTCTCCAATGAATATGGGCAGCAGGCGACGCAGTGGTTCATCGTTTCCGATCTCGGTCTCACCGCCTACACCGCACATGACGGCATTGACGTCTTTGTCCACTCGCTGGCGAGCGCCGAGCCGCGCGGCAGCGTCGAGGTGCGGCTGATTGCGCGCAACAACGAGGTGCTTGCGGTGCGCCAGACCGACCGCAATGGCTTCATCCATTTTGAGGCTGGTCTCGCGCGCGGGGAGGCTGGCGTGGCGCCAGCCGCAATCGTGGCGAGCGAGAAGAACGACTATGCTTTCTTGAGCTTGAAATCGCCTGCGTTCGATCTGTCCGACCGCGGCGTTACCGGACGGCCAGTCCCGGCCGGGCTCGATGCATTCATCTATACGGAACGGGGCGTCTATCGCACTGGTGAGACAGTTTCCGTCACTGCGTTGCTGCGTGACGCGCGCGGCTTTGCGGCAGCGAATGTCCCGCTGACTTTGGTGATCGCGCGTCCTGACGGCGTCGAATATCGCCGCGCGCTGGTCGCTGACCAGGGCCTCGGTGGCTATTCGATGAGCGTGCCGATTGTTGCGTCCGCGTCCACCGGCACCTGGCGTGTCGTGGCTTACAC
>DASWAK010000449.1:0-5483 GCA_036391175.1 Pseudolabrys sp. | reverse complement strand
CCAGCTTGCCGGGTGAGGTACTAATGATGCTTAGAACGTTTGCCGCTGCCGTTTGCTGCTCCAGTGCCTCACGCAATTCGTTTAGCAGCCGCGCGTTCTCGATGGCGAGTACCGCTTGGGCGGCGAAGTTTTTGACTAGATCGATCTGTTGCTCTGTAAATGCCCTCACCTCTTGTCGATAGATGGCGATCACACCCGCGAGCCTATCGTCTTTGAGCATTGGCACGACAAGTACCGTGCGGGCACCGCCAAGTTTGCTGATCATGCCTGTAGTGGCTGAAGGATCAGTCGAGATATCGATAATGTGCACCTCCCGCTTGCTCTTCGCGACGCAATCAAACGTATGTCCCGGGGGAGGTTGCAGAACCGGGTTGCGGCGTATCGCGTCCGCATATGACGGTGGGGCATTACATTGTGCGACAAACCTGAACTGATCCCCTTCCAGCAGAACCAAATTTCCGAACTTGGCTTCGCAAAGGCGCGTTGCATTATCCAGCAGAGCATTAAACACGGGCATCAAGTCGCCCGGCGAGCTTGAAATGATTTTCAGGATTTCGGAGGTCGCAGCTTGCTGCTCTAAAGCTTCGTCGCGCTCGCGGGCAAGCCGTGCAAAGTCATTCGCTTTGGCACCGGCTGAAGAACTGCGAAACCGTCGGGTCTTTTTCGTATTTTGCTGTCTGGAAGTTTTTTGGCGTCTCGGTTTTGCTGCGCCTATCCGTCGTTTCTTGCGTTTTCCCATTCCGGCCCCCGAGGTCGAATAAACATAACGGTTCGATCCTACGGTGGGAAAGACTTCCTTAAGTGGCATGAATGTCCGCTTTGGGTCAAAAGCGGACATGTGCAACGCAATAGACGATGTCCGCTTTGCCCCCGTTAGCGACCGCAAAAGCGGATTCCAGCAAAAGGTCATGTCTGCTTTACCCCCAAAAGCGGACATGTGCAGCGCAATGAGCAATGTCCGCTATGGGCCAATAGCGGACATCATTCTCGCCTAAATTGGAGAGCGTTCAATTCGTCACGGTCATTGCGAGTGTTGATGCTGGTGACGGTTAAGCAACTCTACAAGCCTTGCGGCCGCAAGTTGGGTCAACTCGGCGTCTGAGTTTGAGGCAGATTCTTGCGGCGGGGTGACGGCAGCGAAATTGCTGTTGGATCCGATGCTTCCGCGTTGCACAGCCCCTGCTTGCTTGACCGGAAGTACACGACCTTCCTGGACGGTGCCCCAGACCACGATATCCTTGATCTTCATCGGATCGATTGTGACGGGATTGTCGGTAAGGATCGTGAAGTTCGCGAGTTTGCCCGACACGATGCTGCCGACATCCTTCTCCAACTGGAGCGAGTAGGCCGCGTCAAGTGTGACCGCCTTCAGCGCGCCGAGACGGCTAACCCGCTGCTCGGGCCCACGTACGTTGCCGTCATTCGTGACGCGGTTCACGCCGGACCACATCAGAAACAGCGGCTGGCCAGGCGCCATCGGCATGTCGGAGTGGAACGAGTACGAGATCCCAGCCCTCTCCACATCGCCCATCCTCACCATCGGATCGGCGCGTTCGGGATCGAGGCCACTCTTGCGGTAGTTGTCGGCGAGCGCAATCGGATAGTACGGGTTCCCGCTCACGATCGCGCCCAAACGCTTGATCCGCGCCACCTGGTCCGGGGTGGAGACCGCAAAATGGATGATCACTGTGCGGTGATCGGGGCGCGGGCGGCGGCGCATGTTGAGCTCGAGCTGGTCGAGCACCATGTCGAGCCCGGCGTCGCCGTTGACGTGGACGTGTAGCTGGTAGCCGAGGTCCCAATAGACACGGAACGTGCGCGCGAAGAAGTCGGGATCCATCATCCACTCGCCCTTGTGCCCGTCCGTGTAGCCGCCCTTCACCTGCATCGCCTGCGAGAAGATCGCCCCGTCGGCGAAAAGCTTCACCTGCTTCGGAAGGTAAGCGGTCATGCCCTGGCCCCAGGTCATGAGCTTCTCACTCTCCGCGGCGACCTTGTCGTCCGGGTAGGCGCCGGTGATCGACTTGCCGTCGACGATGAAGTAGTAACGGAAGGGTGTAGAGGGGCCGCTCAGCACCGCGTTCTGCACATCTTGCATATTCTTCGACGCGATGCCGCCCGGCTCGCAGCCCAGCGTCACACCATTGGCGTGAAAATAGGTCTTGACGAACTCGAGGCCATTCCGCACCCGCTCAGGAGAGGCGATCGCCGAAGCAATCAGGGGCATGACGGCGAAGGCACCCTGCTCCCAGTAGTGGGCGTTGGTGAAGTCGGCCTGCTTCTTCGCGCTGTCGGGCAGCTTGTCTAACCACTCCTTGGTTACGCCGTACTTCTTCTCGGCGACGGAGTTCAAGAAGAACTCATGACCAGAACGATGCCAGACGATGATCGGCCGCGTGGTGCTGATAGCGTCTAGGTCGACCTTCTTCAGTTCGCCGTGGAAGTATTGGTGATAGCCCCAGGTCAGGAGCTCTTCGTTCGGATTCTTCAGCTTGGCGTTCGCTTCGGCGAGCCGCTTCAGGTATTCGGTGCGGTTCTTGGCGGCCTTCGATGTTCCCTCCGGGAGCGCCCAGTCTTCGATCGCAATGATCTCGCTCGTCATCGTGAGCGCCGCAAGCATCGGGTGGTCGTGCTGGGCGATGAAGCCAGGCACGATGACCTGGTTGGCGAATGTCGTGTTCACTGTATACGGCTGCTTGCCAGCTGCCGCCTTGAGTTCATCGAGCGACCCGGCCGCGAGAATCCGGTCGTCCACTACCGCAACCGCCTGGACCGTCGGTTTCGCCGGGTCCAGCGTGACAATTTCCTTGGCCTGATAGATGACGATCTGCGGCAGCACCTGCATTGCCTTGGCGATGTCTTGCAAGGACGCCTCCTCTGCCTTAGCGGCAGCGGCGACGAACATTGGCGCAGCGCAGCTGGCCATTAGCGTAAACATTCGCCTGTTCATGAGCATGTCCAATTACTCCCGGGAATAGTTTCGACTTTGGCGCACAGACAGAGTTCCTACCGGGCCAACCGCCCGTTTTATTTGATCAGCGTCAAAGGTAATGCTGTCGCGCGAGTGTCAGGGATTTCCCCACAAGGGGCTATAGTGCGACACTTTGGCATGTCCGCTTTGGGTCAAAAGCAGACATGTGCGCCGCAAAAAGTGCAAAAGGGCATGTCCGCTTTACCCCCAATAGCGACCGCGAAAGCAGATTCCCGCAAACGGTCATGTCCGCTTTACCCCCGAAAGCGGACATGTGCGGTGCAACTAGGGATGTCCGCTTTGGGCCAACAAGCGACACGTCAGCGTTTTGCCTCCTGCCGGACGAGATAGGCGTCACGCAGATCTCGTTTCAGGGTTTTACCAGCTATGTTGCGTGGGAGGTCGTTTAGAAATACGACATCGTTGAGGCGTTGGAACTTCGCGCCGACGCGCTCATTAATCCAATCGCGCAATTCCTTCTGCGTCACTGGCGCATCGGCGCCAAGTACGACGGCGGCGACTGGCGTCTCGCCCCATTTTGCATCGGGAATGCCGAAGACCGCAGCCTCGCGCACGTGCGGGTGCTTGACGATGACCTCTTCAATATCCTTCGGGTATACGTTCACACCGCCAGTGATAATCATGTCCTTCTTGCGGTCGACGAGAAACAAATAGCCCTCGTCGTCAACATAGCCCATGTCGCCGGAATGGAGCCAGCCATCGACGATCGCCTGCTGCGTCAGGTCTGGCCGATTGTAATAGCCCTTCATCATGATCGGCCCGCGGCCGCAAATCTCCCCGACCTCACCGACGCCACAGTCGCGACCACTGTCGTCGAGGATCCGCATTTCGTAGAACGGCGGCGGACATCCGACGGAACCCGCCTTGCGGATGGCGTCCTCGCGATCGAGGATGGTGACGAAGCCCTCGGTCAGCCCGTAAAGTTCGTAGAAGCGGTGTGGCAATGCTTCGTTGAGGCGGTGCTTGTGTTCCAACAGCAGCGGCGCGCCGACGCTCTGGATCATTTCCAGTGAGGCAAGCTTGGCTGGATTGAAATCGGGATGATTGAGCAGCGCGATGATTTGTGACGGTACCATGACCATGTGCGTGACCTTTTCACGTGCGATGTCGCGGATCACACGGCCCGCATCGAAAGCGGAGTGAAGGATGTAGGTGCCGCCGACATACATCCAAGGCATCAGGTCAAGCATCGCCCCGTTGAAGACGATGGCACCCGCATGCAACACGACGCTTTCCGGCGTCATACGCCACGAATTGGCGAATAGCACGCAATACATGGCGCGGATCAGGTGCGTGTGGACGATCCCCTTCGGCGCGCCAGTCGTTCCGCTGGTGTACATGATGTTGTAGTCGTCGGAGCCGCTAAGATTGGCATCCGGCGGTTCGTCGGCTGATGCGAGCGCAACGAAGGCCTCGTAGGTTGAAAACCCGGGCATGCCGACGCCGCGCACGATACAGCGTTCACGCGGCAGGTCAGGCAAATCGCGCTCGATCTCCGCCATGATTGTCGCAAAGGCCGGTCCGGCGATGACGAGACGCGTGTCAGAGTTTTGTAACAGCGACTTAAGCCCCGAGGCTTGCAACAGCGGGCTGCAAGGTACGATCACCAAGCCGGTCTTGGCCGCAGCCCAGTAGGCCGCCATCAGTTCGAAGCAGTTAGGCAAGACCGTCGCAAATTTCTCACCTTTCTTCAGTCCAACTTTCAGGAGGGCATTAGCCAGCCGATTGACCCCGGCGTTGAACTCTTTGTAGGTAAAGCGCCGATCTTCGAAAACCAGGCAAAGATGATTTGGACGGTACGCTGCGTGCCGTGACAGAAGTGATCCGATGTGCATAGGTGCCGCCTATCTCTCTTGCGTTTCTTGTTTGGCCTAGTCCGGCTCCAAGCCTAGGAGATACGCGCCACAGCGCGCAATATTGCGCATCAACCCAGGCTCACACGAAAGGAAGCGATCACGTGGAGATCGACAAGGACATCGCCGCTGTCGTGACCGGCGGCGCATCGGGGCTTGGCGAGGCTGTTGTGCAGAGCCTTACGGCCAAGGGCGCGCGCGTCACCGTATTCGACCGCGACGCCGACAAAGGTGCGGCGGTTGCGAAGAAATGCGGCGGCCTGTTCGTGCTGGTCGATGTCGGCGACCCAGACAGCGTACGCAATGGGTTCGCGGCGGCACGCGCCTTGCACGGCCCCGAGCGGGTTCTCGTGTGCTGTGCCGGAATCGCGCCGGCCGAGCGGACCGTCACCAAGGCGGGCCCGCATGACCCTGCAATTTTCGGGCGTGCGCTTCGCGTGAATCTGACCGGCGTTTTCAACTGCGCCACCCAGGCCGCGGCCGGCATGGCGGCCTTGGCACCAGTCACGCCCGATGGTGAACGGGGCGTCATCATCAATACAGCATCCATCGCCGCCTATGAGGGGCAAATTGGCCAGATTGCCTATGCGGCCTCCAAAGCCGGCGTCGCGGGAATGACCTTGCCCATGGCGCGCGAT
>DASWAK010000448.1:0-4427 GCA_036391175.1 Pseudolabrys sp. | reverse complement strand
AAAGGGGAGTCCCTCGACTCCAAACACAAAGACGAAATCGAGGTGCTGTCGTTCTCCTGGGGCGTTACAAATCCAGCAAACATCAAGGCCAGCGGTGGCGGCGGCGCCAGCAAGGCAACCTTCACCGATCTTTCCTTCTTGCACAGCATCGACAAGGCGTCTCCGAATCTGCTGAAGGCGTGCGCGACGGGCGCGCACCTGAAGGAAGCCACCATCACGCACCGCAAGGCGGGCAAAGGCCAGCAGGAGTACCTCATCATTAAGATGAACGACGTCATCGTCACCGGCGTTGCGCTCGCCGACAGCAGCGGCGCCGCGGGATCGGAGACCGTGAGTATGGCGTTTGCCAAGGTCGATCTCGAGTACAAACCGCAGAAGCCAGATGGCTCCCTCGATGCAGGGATTCATTTCAAGTTCGACATCAAAGCCAACAAGATCGGCTAACATTCGACAGGAGCCGGGGCGCAGCCTGGACAGCTCATGGAGCCGTCAGAATCAGCCACGCGTGAGTTGACGCTCGAGGAGGCAGTCTCCTTGGCGATCCTGCTGCAAAAAAACAAGCAGTTCGTCGAGGCCCACGAGGTGTACCGCCGGGTGCTCGAGACCGTACCCAATCATCCCCGAGCTTTGCACTACGCCGGCGTGCTCGCGCATCAACAAGGGCGGAACGACGAAGCCCTCGCGCTCATCGAGCGGAGCATCGCGCTCGTGCCCGATCAAGCGGACTGGTGCAGCAACCTCGGCATCGTCTTCCAGTCGGACAACAGGCTGGGCTCCGCAATTGACTCGTACCGGCGAGCGATCGCCATCGATCCGAACCACGCGAACGCCCACAACAATCTGGGGGTATTGTTGCGGGTGACCGGACAGCCAGTCGAAGCGGAAGCCGCGTATCGCGCAGCCATCAAACTGGATCCTGAACATATTGACGCGTACACCAACCTCGGCATTCTGCTCAACGGGTTGAAGCGCACTGAAGAAGCCGCGGCATGTTACTGCAAAGTAATCACGCTCAGACCGAAGCATCGCGAAGCGCGGAAGCTGCTGGCGCTGGCGCACTGCATGCTGGGCGAGATCGGCAAGGCGGCGAACATCTTCCAAGAATGGCTCGACGAAGAGCCTGGGGACCCGATCGCGCAGCACATGCTGGCGGCCTGCACGGGTCGAAATGTGCCCGAACGCGCGTCAAGTGCTTTCATCGAGACAACCTTCGACAGTTTTGCGTCGAGCTTCGAAGCGAAGCTTGAGACCCTCTCGTATCGTGCGCCAGCGCTCGTCGCGGCAATGCTGGAGGATTCCGGCCTTGAGCTCTCGCATCGTCTCGACGTGCTGGACGCAGGATGTGGAACAGGACTCTGCGGCGCGGTAGTCGCGCCTTTTGCGCGGCGGTTGGTCGGTGTGGATATGTCAGAAGGGATGCTGGCGCACGCGCAGGGCAAGAACGTCTACCACGCGCTGATGAAAGCTGAGTTGACGGAGTACCTGCGCGATAATAGTGAGACGTTCGATCTGATCGTGTCGTCGGACACGCTCGTGTATTTTGGCGACCTGAACGGCATCATCGCGGCATTCGCAGGAGCGCTCCGCCCGAATGGGCTCTTGGTGTTCACGCTCGAGCACGCGGTCAGAGACAGCGACGGTATTGACTACCGCCTGGAGCTGCACGGCCGTTACAGTCATGCCCAGCCCTACGTCGAGCGGGTGCTCACGTCCTCGGGCCTGCAGTCGAAGATCATCCACGCCGAGTTGCGCATGGAGGCAGGCGTGCCGGTGCCGGGCCTGGTGATACGTGCGGCGAAGTCTGTTTCAGCTCAAAAGCGGTCGTTGCGGCCAGTCCAAGTTAGACGAATTAAAGCAAACGCTCGCCCGACTTATCCGGCGTGTCTTTCCATTGTTTGAGGCTATCGGAGATGACCTTCATCGCGGTCATCGACGCGTGGTTCAGGCTGGCGTAACCGGAGATCTCACGGGTCACGCGTTCGCCCTCGTTGCGCAACATATCGCGCACGTTTTCCAACTCGCGAATGACCCGGTCAATTTCCTCCATTGACGCGCCGGCCACGCGCCGGATCAGCGCATTCAGGGTTTCATTCGCGGGTTCGGCCTCGTCGCGTTGCCGGTGCAGGACCGCGATCTGATCGACATCGTTCGGTTTTTCTGGGGTACGCCGGTGCGGCGGAGCATATTGCTCCGGGCTGGATTTCGCTGGACCAAGCTTATCCGCAGCAAGCCACTCGGGTCTGACGACCGCCATTGTATGCCCCCCTTACAGCGCAACCGTTGCGTTGACGTTCCCTTGAAAGATTGCCGCATGCGACCAAGGCGGGATTGGGGCACATTTGTGGTCCTGCACAGCTCTGGGCGTTTTTCAGTACCTGCCGAGCTGTTTCGATCGCCAGCTTTTAATCGGTGTTTCATTGGGCTCAGTAACCGGTATTTGGGTGTGTCCTTCGTTAGGGCGCGTTTGCTCCCAGAGCTGCCTGGCGACTGGGAGCGCATAGAGATTGAGAGTTTTCCACAGGCAATTTCATTGCCGGCTTGGTGCAGCTCGCTTGGGTTCAGATAAAGCGAGGACGCTTTTGTCGATCGTGTCGGGGGAGGCTCTGGCATTGCCGGTGCAAGCCTCGGCGCATTGGGTCTGCTCGGCTGGCGCAAGGCGGAAGAACGCCGTCCCTATGGCACCCGTTTGATCAAAAAGTGTGATGGGCTTCCGGAGAGACCGCCGCTGGGCGATGTTTCTGTTTGAGCGAAAAGCGCATCGCACCGATAATTTGTTACCGTCCCAGTTGGATTGGCATTAGGCGAAAGCCAAACGTGCCCCGCCGCCAAGCACTGCAGATGCGTCACATAGAGTGTCGGCAGCGTAACTTGTGCAGGCGAACCGCAGCAGCTAAATAACAACGTTAGCACGTATTTCATCCCTCATCGTTTGAGCAAAATATGTGGCACAAGTTGGGTGGCGGTCTCTCAGTTTGCACGAATTACTGTTAGCAATCAGCCACACAGTTTCGAATGCACCCGCGCAAGCCAAGCCAAAGCCAGCCGCGACTTCGATCGTCGCCGGATCTAAATAGGCGACCGCCGATGAAATCTCCCGTTGTCAAACGCTTGTTATTGCGGGGTCATAAGACAAGTGTGAGCTCGGAGATGCGTTTTGGAAGGACTGAAGGAAATCGAGAACGGCAGGAGCTGACCCTCTCCGATTTCGTGGCTTCGATCGACACGGATCGCCACCACGGGAATCCGTCATCCGCGAGGCCTTTTCGTTCTCGACCATTACCGCATGCAGTAGGGGTGAGCAGGGTGCAGAGCGAGACTCGCGAAGTTCAAAGCCCGCACATGATGCACTCAGTTCTGCGAGCCGACTGACCTCGCAGGCTGTCCGGTGCTTCGCGGCGCGGGCGCCGGAAGGATATCAATTTGTGCCGGCAGGACGGGCGCTTGCTTCTTCGGTGCCGGCAGGACGACGGGCGTTTGCTTCTTCGGCATTGGCAGCCCGCGTGATTCCGGCGGCACACTCTCGATCGCGCCCAGTTGCTTCGTCTGATTTTCGACCGCCCGCGACGTGAGCCATCCGGTAAGCGCCGACACGTCGATGCGGCGCGACGGCGCCGTTAATGGTCCTTTCAGAGCTACGAATATTTTCGGGCGCGCACCAGCAGATGTGCTTGAACCCGATAGCACGAGCCGTGAATCGATCGACCCGTCGGTCAGGTCGAGTATGCCAGCGATCGAAAGCCCGGCGTCTTGACTCTCCGCGGCGACATTGCCAAGGCGAAGCTGGCCGGCGGTGATGTGCATCGCAGACTCGATGCGCTTTATCGACAATTGGTCGCTCTCCAGGGATTCACTCACCAGGTTGGAGATGGGCCCGCTCTCGATAGCCAGGCCCTGATCGACCGCCTGAGTAACCGCATCGAAGGTGTGTGGGTCGAGGCCGGCGATCTGGCCATCGGCAAGCACGATTTTGCCGGAGCCTTTCAGCGAGCCGACGAGGGCGACCGGGCTCATGCCGGTGCCCTCCACTTCAGCTGTCAAGCCGAGCGATCCGCTGACTGGCGGCCGTTCGGCTATGAAGTGTACGTTGGCCGTCGAGGGCAATAACAGCGCCCCAGCGTCGGCGTCAGTGAGTGAAATCTTTGCATGTGCGCTCAAGCCATCCTCGGCGCTACGGAACGTAATTCCGCCGGAGATCCGTCCGCGCGCGAGATCGCCGGTAGCATTTTCCAAAGCTAGCTCGTTTTTATCGAAACGCAGTGTGGTCTTGAGTTCACGTACTGCCAGCCGGGGTAGCAATTCTGCGCGTCCGAACTTGAGCGCAATTTTCCCCGCAAATTGGCCCAACATGTCGGCGCCAAATGGCTCGCTCGACCAGCTCCAGGCAGCACCTGGACCGGAAGTTTGCGGCTGCAGGCCGACCGCACGAA
>DASWAK010000447.1:0-1771 GCA_036391175.1 Pseudolabrys sp. | reverse complement strand
TCACGTAGCGGTCAATTAGCGCGAGATCGAACAGATGCTTGCTCCAGCCGTAAAGGTTCATCGGCTTGAGCTTGCGCAACGCATCAACCGACCAGTCATCGTCAAAGCCTTGACTGCCGTCTCCATAAGTCGCCGCCGACGAAGCGTAAACGAACGGCGTGCGTGTTGCTGTGCACCAGTCGAGTAACTTTAGCGACAGGCGGAAATTGTTTTCCATCACCAGGTCGCCATCAGTCGCAGTCGTATCGGAGATTGCACCCATGTGGATCACGGCATCGAGCTTGCGGCTTTCGACCCAGCGGGTCAGATCGGCCGGCGGTACAAAGTCGGCGACCTGGTGTTTGGCAAGGTTGCGCCACTTGGCATCGTCGTGGCCAAGCTTGTCACTCACCACAATGCCGGTCGCGCCCGCCTCGTTGAGGCTGGCGACCACATTCGATCCAATGAATCCGGCCCCACCAGTGACCAAAAACATTCTACCCCTCGCCGCCATGCAGCTCCGCGGCAAACCTTTGCCCCAGTCAGCCGCCCGGCGCAATCTTTCGCCCTTTAGTCCCGCAAATGGCTCAGAACTGGGTAAAAATCGCGGCTGGACAGGCGGCTGCGGCGCAGGTTAACGCCATGCCGGCCAGATCGGGGTAAACCGGGGGAGCGCGGCCCTAAATCCATGAGCCACGACTTCAATCACCCCACCGCGCCGGTGCTGATCGTTCCTTTTGTGTGGATCGGCGACTTCGTCCGATGCCATTCCGTGGTCAAGCTGCTGCGCGCGCAAGCCCCCGAACGACCGGTGGACATCGTCAGCAGCACCCTCTGCGCACCACTCGCCGATTACATGCCCGGCGTCCGGCAGGCGGTCGTCGCTGATCTGCCACGGCGACGTCTTGGCATGGCTTTGCAGCGACAACTCACCAGTCGGCTGCGTGAAGGTCACTATGGGCAAGCTTTGGTGATGTCGCGCAAGTGGAAGGCGGCGTTGGCGCCATGGCTCGCCGGCATTCCGGTTCGCACAGGCTTTGTTGGCGAGCTTCGCTTTGGCCTGCTCAATGATGTGCGTTTCGGCGAGCGCAAATTGCCGCGCATGATCGACCAGATGGGCGCGCTGACACTGCCAAGGGGTGCACCGTTTCCTGATGAGTGGCCGGAGCCCGAACTAAAAGTACCAGCTCAAGAAGTGGAAGCATGGCGGGATCGACGGGGGCTCGCGTATGATGCTCGGCCCATCATTACGCTATCACCGGGCGCGGTTGGCGCCGGCAAAGCCTGGCCCGTCCGCCACTATGCCGAACTGGCGCGAGTTCTCACGCGAGATGGCGCATCGGTCTGGGTGCTGGGCGGACCGAACGAATCGCCGCTGGCCAAACAAATCGCAGAGGCGGGCGGCAACCGTGTGCGCGACTTGACGAGCAGCGATCTACGCAATGCCATTCTTGCGATGGCAGCAGCTGACGTCGCAGTGACCAACGATTCCGGTTTAATGCACGTATCAGCGGCGATCGGCACGCCGACGATCGCAATCTTTGGTCCAACCAGCCCTTGGCATTGGAAGCCGCTCAATCCAATCGCGGCCATCCTTGAACCGATGGGCGATGAGGATACACGCGCCCGCGCTCGCATCGATGGCAACGATGCCGTGCGTCATCGGCGTACCGATGATGTCGCAATCAAAACCGTGCTGGCGAGCGTGCGGCAAGTGCTTGCGGAGACCAAAAAACGTCAGAAATGAAACCGCCGCGTACTCCGGCTCGCCCCCACGTTAACGAACGGGTGG
>DASWAK010000446.1:0-2627 GCA_036391175.1 Pseudolabrys sp. | reverse complement strand
TTCCGTCATCGCCGTGAGCAAGGCGCGGCTCGAGCGCAGACTATCCGAGCCGCCGCGCAGGATCGCCGCGTTCCCCGCTTTCAGGCAGAGCACGCCCGCATCGGCGGTAACGTTGGGCCGGCTTTCATAGATGATGCCAATGACGCCAAGTGGTACCCGGACACGCTCGATTCGCATCCCGTTGGGACGGGTCCAGGATTCTGTAATGGTCCCAACAGGATCCTTGAGCGCCCGCACCACATCGATGCCTTCTGCAACGGCTTCCACGCGCGCTGGATCAAGCGCGAGCCGGTCTAGAAATGCCCCCGTGATTCCAGCGGTGCGCGCCTCGGCGACATCCTCAGAGTTGGCGGCTAGAATTAAGGAAACCTGCGCCCGGATCGCGGCGGCCATGAGTTGAAGGGCGCGATTCTTTTGCTCAGTAGAAGCCAGCGCCAGCAGCCGGGCGGCCGCGCGGGCACGGCGGCCGATCTCGCCCATGGCGGCGGCAATGTCGCCGGATCCCTCGATACTCTTGAGCGGCGCGGTCATAATTTCCCAGAAAACCCAAAAAAAACCCTTGTCCGGGGGCGCTTTCCTATCACGTCGAGGGTTCGGCGGCGAGGTCGGCCGGTCCAAGCATGGCAGGGTTCGGCCCTGAGGATAACGTGGATAACGGAGCGGGGCATGCAACCGATCAATTGACCTACACATTGCAATGGCACGGTGGCGGCATCGCAGGAGGTAATCATGGCGTACGGTTCAGGCCGTCTTCCCAGTCGGTTTCCTGTCGGAACCAAATTTGTGATCGAAGGCAAACGGGGCGGGGAAGGGCAGGTACAAGTGTTCAGCCGGTATCTTGAGTTTCCCGACGGCACGTTCTTCGCGCTGCCGGTGCGGCCCGCCACGCGCAAAGCGCCGCCGGCCGGACGGCGCGCCAGGCGTTCACGGTCACGTGGCCACTGAACCTACCCTCGGCCAATGACCGAGCAACAGGTCCAAGGGTCCATTGGCGGATCATAAGCGTGAGCATGGGAATTGGCGTGGGCGCGCCGAACTCGGCCAATGGCCTAGCCCGAATGGGTAAACCCCAGCCACTCGTGATTGGGCTGATGGGCGATCGGTCAATTGCCATTTGCCACATCGCGCGTCTCGGGGTTCCCAGCGGGGGCGAGAGGTTGCGGCCTGGTGCTATTCACCGCCCAGGACAAGGTCATCCCGGTGGATCATCTCGGTTCGTCCCGTGTAGCCCAGGACGAGAAGCACATCGGCTGACGAGCGGCCTTTGATCTTTTCGGCATCTGCAGCGTCATAAGCGACCAGCCCGCGCCCAACCTCGTGTCCGTCCGGCCCTCGAACGACAACGGCATCGCCGCGCCCGAACCCGCCCTCGATCTTGATCACGCCCGCCGGCAGCAAGCTCTTTCCGCTGCGCAACGCCTTCACTGCGCCTGCGTCTATTATCAAGGCGCCGCGCGGTTCGAGCGAGCCTGCGATCCACTTCTTGCGCGCGGTTACAGGATTGGCGGGTGTCAGGAACCAGGTGCAGGGTGCGCCTGCACCGATCGTTTTTAGCGGATGCCGCACGCGGCCGGAGGCGATCACCATATGGGTGCCGGCCGTGGTGGCGATCTTTCCAGCCTCGATCTTGGTGAGCATCCCGCCGCGCGAAAACTCGGAGCCGGAGACGCCGGCCATTGCCTCGATTTCGGGTGTAATGCGCGCAACCACCGGCACCAGCTTGGCGACGTCTTCTCCGCCGGGCGGCCTATCATACAGCCCATCGACGTCCGAGAGCAGCACCAAAAGGTCGGCGCTCATCATGGTAGCGACGCGGGCAGCGAGACGGTCGTTGTCGCCATAACGAATTTCGGTGGTTGCGACGGTGTCATTCTCGTTGATCACCGGCACACTGCGCCATTCCAGAAGTTTGGCGATAGTTGAGCGGGCGTTGAGATAACGGCGGCGTTCTTCGGTATCGCCCAATGTGACCAGCACCTGGCCGGCAGTGAGGGAGTGCGCGCCGAGCGCCTCCGACCATGCACGCGCGAGTGCAATTTGCCCTACCGCAGCGGCGGCCTGGCTGTCCTCGAGTTTGAGCGCGCCAGCCGGCAGCTTGAGCACCGCGCGGCCGAGCGCAATCGCTCCTGAGGAGACCACCAGCACGTCGCGTTTATCCTTGTGCAAACCGGCAAGGTCGGTCGCCAGCGAAGCGAGCCAGTCGTGCTTGAGGCCGCCGGCAGAGGAGTCCACCAGCAACGAGGAGCCGACCTTCACGACAATGCGGCGGAAGTCCTTGAGTGACGGCGTTTTCGACATGACCCCGGATCGATGACTGCGTTACCGCGGGCTGTCTAGCATGCCGTTCTTGGGTTCGTCATCGCCGCTACGTGCTTTGGCGCGTATCGATATTTGCCAATTGACGCTCTAATATCGGCGCGTTGGCAATTTGATTTGGATCGTCACTCGCCGGGCGAAGCGATGCGGATTGCGGTCTATGGTGCCGTGCTAGTGATTACGCTTGGCAGCGTGCTGCTGGGGCTCGACTGGCTGTCAGCGCCGATGTCGCCGATGATCAACACCGTAGCAGGACTGCGTGCGGCCGCGCCGCCGCAAGTGTCGGCACCATCGGCACCACCAGCGCCATC
>DASWAK010000445.1:0-13980 GCA_036391175.1 Pseudolabrys sp. | reverse complement strand
CTTTGCGAACGCGCCGCCGCTTTGGGGTGCCTCATTTCCGAGGCCGGGATCGCAGGGGCACAAATACTCCCGCGGTCACGCCGTTGTCGTTTCAGGTGGCCCGTCAACCACAGGAGCGGCACGGTTGGCAGCGCGCGGGGCGTTGCGCGCGGGTGCGGGGCTTGTGACCATCGCCAGCCCGAGAGAGGCCATGGCCATCAATGCCGCTTCGAGCTTGGCAGTCATGGTTCGACCAGTCGATGGATCGGCCGAACTTGGTGAGTTTCTGGCCGACAAACGACGCAATGCTGTTGTTGTAGGTCCCGGCGGCGGCGTCGGAACAGGGATGCGGGAGCAGGTGCTCGCCGCCCTCGCCAGCCAGGCTGCGGTGGTGCTTGATGCCGACGCACTGACAAGCTTCGCCGAGCAGCCAACAGCCCTGGTCGCGGCGATTAAAAGGCGGTCGGTTGGTAGCGTTGTCTTGACACCCCACGATGGAGAGTTTGAACGTATTTTCAATAATTTAAATAAAATCTTTAATTCTAATTCAAAGCTTGAGAAAACGCGCTTAGCTGCCGATTATAGCGCTGCTATTGTCGTCTATAAGGGGGCAGACACCGTCGTGGCGGCCCCCCGCGGTCGCGCGGGAATTGCAGATAATGCGCCGCCCAGCCTTGCCACAGCTGGGTCTGGCGACGTGCTTTCCGGCATAATTGCGGGTCTGATGGCGCAGGGCATGCCGGCATTTGAGGCTGCCAGTGCTGCGGTCTGGGTACATGGGGAAGCGGCGAACGCATTCGGGCCGGGTCTGATCGCGGAGGATCTGCCGGAGATGCTGCCGCGCGTCTACAGGCGGCTGTCGGCTTCGTTGAAAAGCCGAACCGACTAGCTGACCTGAAACCAAGCCCATGCCGCCCTGGGCGCGGTTTAAGTCTTGCCTTGGCTGGCACCGGCGCGTTAAGCCGTGCCGGATTGCGGCGCCAAAACGTCCGTAATTGCCCTCTGCGGGCGTGGCGGAATTGGTAGACGCGCTGGATTTAGGTTCCAGTGGCGAAAGTCGTGGGGGTTCGAGTCCCTCCGCCCGCACCACAACGAGGCCAACGAGATTAAAGGGATTTGCGGGCCCGCCCGTATTCCAACATGACCCACGTTCGGTTTGACGGTGAGCCGGTTCGACGTGGGTGCAAGCAGAGAAAAAAGTGTATCCGATGCAAGTTACTGAAACGCTGTCCGAAGGTCTCAAGCGCGAGTACAAGGTCGTCGTTCCGGCTGCCGAACTCGATGCAAAGGTCAATGCGCGTCTGGATGAATTGAAGGACCGTGTGCGGATCAACGGATTCCGCCCGGGCAAAGTGCCGGTCACGCACCTCAAGCGCATGTATGGCCGCTCTGCGATGGCCGAGGTGATCGAGGCAACGGTTCGCGACACCAATAATCAGATTGTCAGTGAGCGCGGCTACAAGCTCGCCGCCGATCCCAAGGTGACACTGCCGACCGACGAAGGCGCGATAGAGCAATTGATCGCCGGCAAGACCGATCTCTACTACACCATGGCCCTTGAAATCGTTCCGCCGATCGCACTCGGCGATTTTAAGAGCATCAAGCTGACAAAACTTGCTGCCGACGTCACTGATGACGAAATCGAGCAGGGCATTGCTCGCATTGTTGACCAGAACAAGCCTTACACGGCGCGGCCGGAAGGCGAGAAGGCCGCCAAAGATGACCGCGTTACCATCTCGTTTGCGGGTACCATCGACGGCACGCCATTCGAAGGCGGTTCCGGCGACGCCGTCGTGCTAATCGGATCGAATACGTTCATTCCAGGCTTTGAGGACCAACTCATAGGCATCGCCACGGGGGAAACCCGGACGCTAAAAGTGACTTTCCCGGTGCACTACGTGAAGCAGGACCTCGCCGGCAAGACAGCCGAATTCGTGGTGAAGGCAAAGTCAATCGAAACGCCCGGCACGGTGGCCGCCGACGATGATTTCGCTAAATCGCTGGGACTGGAGTCGATTGCAAAGCTGCGTGAAGCGGTGAAGGGCACCATTACGCGCGAGCATGCAACAATGTCACGGCAGAAGCTCAAGCGCGCGCTGCTCGACGAGCTCGACACAATGCACAAATTCGACCCACCGCCAACGCTGGTCGAGGAAGAATTTCAACGCGTATGGAAATCAGTGCTCCAGGAGCTTGAAAACGAGGGCAAGAGCTTCGCCGATGAAGGTACGAGTGAAGAGAAAGCCAAGGCCGAGTACCACACCATTGCCGAGCGCCGGGTCAGGCTCGGTCTCGTGCTCGCCGAGATTGGCGAGAAGAACAAGATCACCGTCACTGAGGATGAATTGAGCCGTGCGGTAATGGAGCGAGCGCGTCAGTTCGCCGGCCAGGAGCAGCGTGTGTGGGATTATTACCGCCACAATCCGCAGGCGATTGCTGCCTTGCGGGCGCCGATATTCGAAGAAAAAGTGGTTGATTTCCTCCTTGAACTCGCTGGTGTGACTGAAAGAAAGGTCTCGCGCGAGGATCTCTACAAAGAAGACGATTCGGCCCTCTGATCCGCGAGAGCCTTGCGCGGCCGACTTTGGGAAAATAGATCATCGGATGCGCTGGCGGCGCTAGTCTAGCCGGCGTGATTCGCGTCAAGGAGACAAAATGAGAGACCCTCTCGATACCTATATGAATTATCTGGTGCCCATGGTGGTGGAGCAAACCAACCGTGGGGAGCGGGCCTATGACATTTACTCACGGCTCCTGAAGGAGAGGATTATCTTTATCACCGGTCCGATCGAGGACGGAGTTGCCACTTTGGTGGTAGCGCAATTGCTGTTTCTGGAAGCGGAGAATCCGAAGAAAGAAGTCTCGATGTACATAAACTCGCCCGGCGGAGTGGTAACCTCTGGCATGGCGATTTATGACACGATGCAATTTGTACGGCCGCCGGTGTCCACGCTCTGCGTGGGTCAGGCTGCCTCGATGGGATCGCTCCTGCTCGCGGCCGGCGCCAAGGATCAACGATTTGCGCTGCCGAATGCCCGTATCATGGTGCACCAGCCGTCCGGCGGGTTCCAGGGCCAGGCTACCGATATCATGCTGCACGCGCAGGAGATTTTGAACCTGAAGAAGCGGCTCAACGAGATTTATGTAAAGCATACCGGGCAGTCGTTGAAGAAGATCGAAGACGCGCTTGAGCGCGACTATTTTCTCACTGCCGAAGCCGCCAAGGACTTTGGCATCGTCGACAAGGTGATCGACAAGCGGCCTGAGGAGATGCTTCCCAAGCCGGCCTGACAGGCTCTGCAGGCGGTTCCACTCGGTCTTCATAGAGTTAGAGCGGGCGCTATCGCGGCGGCGAGTGCGGCGTTATCGTTAATAGAATCTTGATTATCACGCCGTTAGCATGCTTCGCTTATGGTGTGGGGGAGGGAGCGCGGGCCTTCCCAGAACAAGGGCCGCCGTGCTGGAGTTCCGGCGCGAAACTTGCTTCGTTGCGTGACGGCGGTTAAGCGGGGTGTCGCCGACCACGGAAAATACGGAAGCGTGTGACGGAGAACGGAATGAGCAAAGTCGGCGGCAGCGATTCCAAGAACACCCTCTACTGCTCATTCTGCGGCAAGAGCCAGCACGAAGTGCGCAAGCTCATTGCGGGGCCTACCGTTTTTATCTGCGACGAATGCGTTGAACTGTGCATGGATATCATTCGCGAGGAGAACAAATCCTCGCTGGTGAAATCGCGTGACGGCATTCCGACGCCGAAGGAAATCCGCAAGGTCCTCGACGATTACGTTATCGGCCAGGATCACGCCAAGAAGGTACTCTCGGTTGCCGTCCATAATCACTACAAGCGGCTCAACCATCAAGCCAAGCACAACGACGTCGAGCTCGCGAAGTCGAACATCCTGCTGATTGGGCCGACCGGATCGGGCAAAACGCTGCTGGCGCAGACGCTCGCGCGCATCCTCGACGTGCCATTTACGATGGCGGATGCGACAACGTTGACCGAAGCTGGCTATGTTGGTGAGGACGTCGAGAACATCATTCTGAAGCTGTTGCAGGCGGCCGACTACAATGTCGAGCGCGCGCAGCGCGGTATCGTCTATATCGACGAGATCGACAAGATTTCGCGCAAATCCGACAATCCGTCGATTACTCGCGATGTGTCAGGCGAGGGCGTGCAACAAGCGCTTCTGAAGATCATGGAAGGCACCATCGCGTCTGTGCCTCCGCAGGGGGGGCGCAAACATCCGCAGCAGGAGTTCTTGCAGGTCGACACGACCAACATTCTCTTCGTTTGCGGTGGCGCGTTTGCTGGACTCGAGAAGATCATTTCGGCGCGCGGACGGTCGACGTCGATCGGCTTCAGCGCCAAAGTGGTAGCCCCCGAGGACCGCAAGCAGGGCGAAATCTTCCGCGAAGTTGAACCTGAGGATCTCCTCAAATACGGACTGATCCCTGAATTCGTCGGCCGCCTGCCGGTGGTCGCCACGCTCGAGGATCTCGATGAGGCCTCGCTCAAGAAGATCCTTGTCGAGCCCAAGAACGCCCTGGTGAAACAGTACCAACGGCTGTTCGAGATGGAATCGATCGATCTGACACTGGCCGAAGAGGCACTCGGTGCAATCGCGCGCAAGGCAATCGACCGCAAAACCGGTGCGCGTGGTTTGCGCTCCATTATGGAGGGTATCCTGCTCGACACCATGTTCGACCTGCCGAGCCTGGAAGGGGTCGAGGAGGTGGTGATCTCCAAGGAGGTCGTCGAAGGGACCGCCCGTCCACTTTACATCTATGCCGACCGCAGTGACCGGACGGCGGAGACGGGTAGCGCCAGCGCCTGATCGGCATGCCGCCGACTAAAAACTCGGAAAAAAGGGTGCCGATTCGCACGAGATGCAGGGTTGTTACCAGAAGGGGACTCGCTTTAACTGGATAAAGCGCGGCTTCTTGCGGACCTATTTGCCTCGCCATACGTATAGCGTACGAAGCGAAGTGGCGTACGAAAGGTCGTATCTGATTACCGATTGGGCGAGGGTTTCGTTCCCTTCCTAAGAGCGCGCCGGGCGATGCGCCCTGCGCCTCCTTGCCCCTCCTACTGGCACTGCCGTGCGATGCCGCACCAGCGGGTCAAACGACAGGGGCACAACATAAGGACCAAGGCCAATGACCAACAAACCACGACCCCAGCTGCAACCCGGCGAAACCCGGGCCTATCCGGTTTTGCCGTTGCGCGACATCGTGGTGTTCCCGCACATGATCGTCCCGCTTTTCGTCGGCCGTGAAAAGTCGATCAAGGCGCTGGAAGAGGTGATGCGCTCCGACACCTTCATTCTGCTGGCCACGCAGAAAAACGCCTCCGACGACGATCCGGCGACAGACTCAATCTTTGAAGTCGGCACACTGGCGAGCGTGCTTCAGCTGCTCAAGCTGCCCGATGGCACCGTCAAAGTGCTGGTCGAGGGCGCCACGCGGGCAAAGGTTCTCAAGTACACCGACCGGAGTGAGTACTACGAAGCCGACGCGACCGCGCTCGCCGACGATATGGGTGACCGCGTCGAAGCGGAGGCCATGGCACGCTCGGTGGTCAATGAATTCGAAAATTATGTGAAGCTGAACAAGAAAGTATCGCCCGAAGTGGTCGGCGTGATCCAGCAGATCGAGGATTACGCTAAGCTCGCCGACACTGTGGCTTCGCACCTCGCTGTCAAGATTCCCGACAAGCAGGATATCCTGGAGACACCGTCCGTCACCCAGCGCTTGGAAAAAGTGCTCGGCCTGATGGAGAGCGAGATCTCAGTGCTGCAGGTTGAGAAGCGCATCCGAACCCGCGTCAAGCGGCAGATGGAGAAGACCCAGCGCGAATATTACCTCAACGAGCAGATGAAGGCGATCCAGAAGGAGCTCGGCGACGAAGAAGGTCGCGACGAACTCCAAGAGCTGGAAGACAAGATCAAGAAAACCAAGCTCTCGAAGGAAGCGCGAGAGAAGGCCACGCACGAACTCAAGAAGTTGCGCCAGATGTCGCCAATGTCGGCAGAGGCCACGGTCGTGCGCAACTATCTTGACTGGCTGCTCTCGATTCCGTGGAACAAGAAAAGCAAGGTTAAGAAAGATCTCAATCTCGCCGAACAGATCCTTGACGCCGATCACTACGGCCTGGAGAAGGTCAAGGAACGCATCGTCGAGTATCTCGCCGTGCAGCAGCGGGCCAACAAACTGACCGGCCCGATCCTCTGCCTCGTCGGCCCTCCGGGCGTCGGCAAGACGTCGCTTGGCAAATCAATCGCGAAAGCGACTGGGCGCGAATTCGTGCGCGTGTCGCTTGGCGGCGTGCGTGACGAGGCCGAGATCCGCGGCCATCGGCGCACCTATATCGGTTCAATGCCTGGCAAGATCATCCAGTCGATGCGCAAAGCGAAGAGCTCGAACCCGCTGTTCCTGCTCGACGAGGTCGATAAGATGGGCGCCGATTTCCGCGGCGATCCGTCATCGGCTTTGCTCGAGGTGCTCGACCCTGAGCAGAACCACACCTTCAACGACCACTACTTGGAGGTCGACTACGACCTTTCCAGCGTGATGTTCATTACGACGGCGAACACGCTCAATATTCCGCCGCCGCTGATGGACCGCATGGAGATCATCCGTATCGCCGGCTACACCGAGGATGAAAAGGTCGAGATCGCGCGCAAGCATCTAATTCCGCACGCGGTCGTCAAGCACGGCCTTGACGCCAAGGAATGGTCGATCGACGACGAGGCGTTGCTTACCATGATCCGCCGTTACACGCGGGAAGCGGGCGTGCGCAATCTCGAGCGTGAGCTTTCTACGTTGATCCGGAAGGCGGTGAAGGAGCTGATGACTTCGAAGAAGAAGTCGATTGCCGTGACTGCCGCGAGCCTCGGCGACTACCTGGGTGTGCCCAAGTTCCGCTACGGCGAGATCGAGGCGGAGGACCTCATTGGCGTAGTCACTGGGTTGGCCTGGACCGATGTGGGCGGGGAACTGCTCACCATTGAAGGGGCAATGATGCCGGGCAAGGGCAGGATGACGGTCACGGGCAACTTGCGTGACGTCATGAAGGAATCGATCTCGGCGGCGGCGTCTTACGTCCGTTCGCGCGCGGTTGCCTTCGGCATCGAGCCGCCCCTGTTCGACAAACGCGACATCCACGTGCACGTGCCCGAAGGCGCTACGCCGAAGGATGGACCGTCGGCAGGCGTCGCTATGGTCACCGCCATCGTTTCGGTGATGACGGGTATTCCCGTGCGGCGCGACGTCGCTATGACAGGCGAGATCACGCTGCGTGGTCGTGTGCTGCCGATCGGCGGCTTGAAAGAGAAGCTGTTGGCTGCCGCGCGTGGTGGTATGAAAACCGTGTTGATCCCGGAGGAAAACGCCAAGGACTTGGTGGAAATCTCCGATACGATCAAAAAGGGACTGGAGATCATTCCAGTCACCCGCATGGACGAAGTGCTGGCTCGTGCACTAGTTCGCACACCAGTACCGATCGAGTGGGACGAGGCAAGCGCCAAGCTCGCGGCCGAGGCGGCAGCTGCCGAGCCGGCAGTTGACGAAGACGGTCCAGGCCTGACTGCGCACTAAATGTATTGGAGGCACGAATTGGAAACGGCGCCGCGAGGCGCCGTTTTCGTTAGCTTGGCCGGCAATGTCGCCATGCTTGCCTCGCGACCTCAGAAAGCGATAAACGAGCGGCGAGGGCGGTTAGCTCAGTTGGTAGAGCGCCTGCTTTACACGCAGGATGTCGGCGGTTCGAGTCCGTCACCGCCCACCAGAAAGAGCCTGCGACCAAAACGAAACGGCAGGCGAAAAGCCTATCGCTCCGCACCTGCCGTTATTCCTCAGAGGGTCAGGCAGAAAGTCGTCAGATCGATTCCTTCAATTCTTTGGACGCGCGGAATGCGACTTTCTTGCTAGCCTTAATCTGGATTTGCTCGCCGGTCGCAGGATTGCGGCCAATGCGCGCAGCGCGCTTGCGCACCTGAAGGATGCCGAGACCGCCAATGCGGATGCGCTCACCTTTCTTCAAATGCTTCACGATATTGCCAACCAGATCGCCGAGCACGGTCTCCGCCTGCTTCTTCGACATCTCGTGAGTTTCTGCGAGTGCAGCGGCGAGATGTTTTAGGGTGACGGTCGGTGGTGTCGGAGCTTTTCCAGGAACCATTGCCATCAGTGGGACCCTCCTCTTGAATCCGCGAGCTTGGCGAAGCGCCAAACACACGCCCGAAATAGACGATTCGGGGGCGGTCTGACCATCGATTCTTCTCGGTAAATAAGGCTTTTTCGCAATTTCCGCGGGGGAGGAAGCCTTTACCTTGACTTGCCATAGGGCCACCTATAACTCGAACCCGCGCCCGCGGGGGCGTAGCTCAGTTGGTTAGAGCGCTGCCCTGTCACGGCAGAGGCCGCGGGTTCGAGTCCCGTCGCTCCCGCCATTTTTTCAATGACTTAGCGATGGTTCTCGGTGGCCAAGCTGGCGTTTTTGAAGGCCGGAAATTTGGGCCGCAGGCCGCGCCATGACCTCCGTTCGGGCGATGCTTTTCGACGTATTCGGAACCCTGGTCGACTGGCGGACAGGGATCGCCCGCGAGGCCAAGCGGGTGCTTCAACCCCGTGGGTATAATCTCGACTGGACCGACTTCGCTGATGCCTGGAGGGGTGAATACCAGCCCGGGATGGAGGAGGTGCGGTCAGGCCGCATCCCGTTTTGCAAACTCGACGTGTTGCACCGACGCAATCTCGAGCGCTTCATGCCGCGCTTTGGCTTGCGAGATCTGTCGGACCACGTGTTGCATGAGCTGACACTCGCGTGGCACCGGCTGGATGCGTGGCCGGAAGTACCGGCTGCGCTCAAGCGGCTCAAGAAAAAGTTTTTGCTGGCGCCGGTCTCAAACGGAAATATTTCGTTGATGGTCGATCTCGCTCGCCGCAACGATTTCGCCTGGGACGCAATCCTCGGCGCAGAGGTTGCCGGAGATTACAAACCAAAGCCGCGCGTTTATCTCGGCGCTTGCCAAGCATTCGATCTCAAGCCTGCGCACTGCATAATGGTGGCGGCGCACAGCAACGACCTCGCCGCTGCGGCAGCATGTGGGTTGCGCACTGGCCACATCGCGCGACCGGACGAGCAAGGTCCAGGGACCGGCGAGCGCGCGGCGACGGTGCCGGTGGATGTGGCGGGGAAAGATTTGGCTGACCTAGCCGATAAGCTCGGAGTCTGATCCGTCACCCTGAGGTGGCCGCGAAGCGGCCTTTGCCCCTCATCCTTCGAGGCTCACTTCGCTCGCGCCTCAGGATGACGGTGGGCGGATCAGCCTTTGTACTCTGGCTCCGGCTGCGAGAAAAAGCTCGCCAGTATGTGGTACACGACCATGTAGTTCTTTTGCTGGAAGCTCGCGTGCGAGATGCCCGGCATCACCGTGAACTGCTTGTCCGCGTTCGGCAGTTTTTCGAAGAACTTTAACAGGTCTTGCAGCGATGCAATGCCGTCGTGTTGACCGCGCATGATCAGAGTTGGCACCGTAATCTTTTCTGGATTGACCACCGGCAATTTCGAACACATGTCGACGTAAGTTCCGGTCGGCACTGAATCGTCGAGCGCCGTGACGGCATCCGCGAACGCGTCGATGACCGTGCGCTCGGCAGTATCAGGGTGGTCGCGGTCGAAAACCGAATGGATGAAAGCCTTGTTAATCAGCCGGCGGTTTTTGGCTGTGAACTCCGCCAGTTTCTTGCGTCGCTGTTCCAGGGTAGGGGAGCCTTCGCCGGTCCACACCATGGCATCGAGGGCAAGTCGCGCGACCATTTCGGGGTGCCGCTCTGCAAACATTGCCGCGCGCAAAGCGCCGGAAGAAATTCCGTAAACGAGGAATGGCCGTTTTCCGCGCAGCTTCTGGATGTAAAGGGCAGCGGCGTAACAGTCGTCGGCACCTTGCGAGATTGGCGCGTTGTTGTTGCGGTCTTTGGTGGAACGGCCATAGCCTTCCATGTCGACGCACCAGCAATCGAAGCCGCGGCGGGCGAAGTAATCCATCACCGATGAATCGGACCGTCCCGGGACTTGCAAATCGAAGGTCGGCTGCGACGCCATGGACGAGCCATGTACGAACAGAATTGTGCCTATGGTCTTGGCTGGATCGCCCGCGTATTTTTCGAACAGAAACAGCTTCACCCCGCCGTCTTTGGTCGTCCAATGGTCCTCGCCTTTAATCGCGGCGGCTGGTTTGCTCATCTCGTTCATCACTCACCTGTAATCTTGGTCAGTTAATTTGTGGAATGCGGTTGGCTTTGATGACGTTCGCCCATTTGGCGACCTGGCCATCCATGAATCCCTTGAATTCGGGCTGCGTCATAACGATCGGGGTCGCGCCGGTTTTCTCCCATGCTTCCTTGATATCGGGCCGCGCCAGGATTTTGGTAATCTCCTGATTGAGTTTGTCCACGATCGGTTGTGGCGTACTGGCCGGAGCCATAAAGCCGACCCACAATGTGGCATTGAAGCCGGGAACGCCCGCCTCCGCGATCGTTGGCACATCGGGCAACGTCGGCGACCGCACTTTGCCGCTGGTGCCGAGCGCACGTACCAATCCGGCCTTGATCATCGGTGCCATCGTGGGTACCGAATCGAACAGGATCTGAATTTGCCCGCTGAGAATGTCGTTACGGGCGCCGGTCGAGCCCTTGTATGGCACATGGACAATGTCGACGCCGGTGAGGTTTTTGAGGAGCTCGCCGGCCATGTGGTAGTTCGAGCCGGGGCCTGAAGAGCCGTAATTGATTGTGCCGGGCTTGGCGCGCGCGAGTGCCAGCAGTTCGTTCAGGTTCTTTGCCGGCACGGACGGATGCACCACCAACACAAGATCGGTATCAATCAGCGGCGCGATCGGCACCAGATCGCGCATAAGCTGATATTGCTTGTGGGCGTAGAGTGTCTCGTTGACGGTCTGGGTGCCAGAGACCATCAGCAGAGTGTAGCCATCGGGCGGTGACTTGGCGACGACGTCGGTACCAATGGTAGTGCCGGCGCCGGGACGGTTCTCCATGACAAAAGGTTGGTGCAGGGACTTGCGCAATTCCTCGCCGATCGCACGAGCGTAAACATCGGTCGGTCCGCCGGCGCCGAATGGGACGATGATCTTGACCGGACGTGAGGGGTAATCGTCTGCTTTCGCCGCAAATGCCGAAATTGTGACAATACTTGCGAGCGCGAGCAGAGCTGCAATATGTCGCGGACGAGCCATGGACTTTCCTTGCTTGTGATTTCTGTCCCGCCGGCGGCGACTATCGTGGGGGGCTCGCGCCCCTGTCAATCGCGCGGCTGCGATTGCCGATATCGGGACGAGATCGCTCGTGGATGCAGCCGAATGTTGGCTTGCCACCCCGTATGCGCTGCGCTAAGCCTCGGCCGCTCCCGTCCTTGAGGCTATTCCAAAAAACAAGGGCCCATTTGTGCGGGGTAACCGGCGCCTTTCGGGTCGCCGAGCGGTCTGGGGCGGGCGTATATCAGGTAGGGCGGGACTGTACGCTTGAGGTCGCCGATGAGCGCATTGCTGCTGGATTACCTACCTCTGGTGGTCTTCATTGCGGTCGCGCTTGCCATCGGCCTCGCGTTGCTGATTGCTCCCTTCATTGTTGCCTACAAGCAGCCCGATCCGGAAAAGCTTTCTGCCTACGAGTGCGGCTTCAACGCGTTCGATGATGCGCGCATGAAGTTCGACGTGCGCTTCTATCTTGTCGCCATTCTCTTCATCATTTTCGACCTTGAGGTGAGTTTTCTGTTCCCCTGGGCGGTCGTCTTCCGCAAGATCGGCCTTTTCGGCTTCTGGTCGATGATAGTGTTCCTTGGCGTTCTCACGATCGGCTTCATATATGAGTGGAAGAAGGGGGCGCTGGAATGGGACTGATGAACCCATGAGCGTAGTCGCACCCGCGCGAAGGGGAATTCTCGATCCGCGCACCGGCAAGCCGGTCGGAGCGGACGATTCCTTTTTCACCGGCATGAACGCCGAGCTCGCCGACAAGGGCTTTCTGGTCACTGCCGCCGACGATCTAATTACCTGGGCGCGCACCGGTTCGCTGATGTGGATGACATTCGGGCTCGCCTGCTGCGCGGTCGAAATGATGCAGATGTCGATGCCGCGCTACGATGCCGAACGTTTTGGCTTCGCACCGCGTGCCTCGCCCCGCCAGTCCGACGTAATGATCGTTGCTGGTACGCTGACCAACAAAATGGCGCCGGCCCTGCGCAAGGTCTACGACCAAATGCCGGAGCCCCGTTATGTGATCTCGATGGGCTCATGCGCGAACGGCGGCGGCTACTATCACTATTCCTATTCTGTCGTGCGCGGGTGCGACCGTATCGTACCGGTTGACATTTACGTGCCCGGCTGTCCGCCAACTGCGGAAGCGCTGCTTTATGGCGTGATGCTTTTGCAGAAAAAGATTCGTCGCAGCGGCACAATCGAGCGTTAAGCGGAGCCGGACATGGACGACACGCTCGACAGGCTTGGGCAGACGATCAAGACCGCGCTCGGCTTCTCAATCACTGGCTACACGGTTGCGCGCGGTGAATTGACGGTTAGCGCCAAAGCCACCGACGTCATCAAGGTCGCGACATTTTTGCGCGACGATCCGGCTTGCCAGTTTATCAATATCACCGACGTGACAGCTGTCGATTGGCCCTCGCGCGACCAGCGCTTCGACGTCATCTATCATTTCCTGTCGCCGCGGTTGAATCAGCGCGTGCGGCTCAAGGTTGCGACCGACGAAACAACGCCCGTGCCATCGCTGATCAATGTTTTCCGCGGCGCTGATTGGTTCGAGCGCGAAACCTACGACCTCTACGGTGTGCTGTTCACCGGCCATCCCGACATGCGGCGGATCCTCACCGACTACGGCTTCGAAGGCCATCCGCTGCGCAAGGACTTTCCGCTCACCGGATTCGTTGAGGTGCGTTACGACGACGAGCAGAAACGCGTCGTCTACGACAAGGTGACGTTGGCGCAGGAGTTCCGCAGCTTCGATTTCCTCTCGCCCTGGGAAGGCACGAACTACGTGCTGCCGGGCGACGAGAAGGCGAAGCCCGAAGGGACGGGGTCGTGAACATGAAGCCGACCTTGAAACCCGGTCTCAGACATTCGTTTTCCTACAAAGTGCCGGAAAACAAAACGGTCCCGTACACCTATCCTGAATCGCCAATCATCGCGCAAATGCCGAAGGTATTCGCGACCGGGTTCATGATCGTGCTCATGGAGTGGACGTGCACACAATTGATGGCGCCGCATCTCGACGGCGGCGAGGGCAGCCTTGGCACCCATGTGGATATTTCACATCTGGCGGCGACCCCGCCCGGCATGACAGTCAGGGTCGACGTGGAAGTCGTCGAAGTGCAAGGCCGCAAGATTGTTTTCAAGGTCAGCGCGCACGATGGCATGGACCTGATTGGCGAAGGCCGTCACGGGCGCGTCGTGGTGGCATGGGATCGCTTTAACGCCAAAGTTGCAGACAAGGCGAAAGCCGCAGCGGAGCTGGTTAGCTGATGGTTGAAACCGAACTGCGCAATTTCACCATCAATTTCGGGCCGCAACATCCGGCCGCACACGGCGTTTTGCGGCTGGTCCTCGAGCTCGATGGCGAAGTGGTGGAGCGCGTGGATCCTCACGTAGGATTGCTCCATCGCGGCACCGAAAAACTGATCGAACACAAAACCTATTTACAGGCGGTACCCTATTTTGACCGGCTCGACTATGTCGCGCCGATGAATCAGGAGCATGCCTTCTGTCTTGCGGTCGAGAAGTTGCTCGGCATTCAGGTGCCCAAGCGCGGGCAACTGGTTCGTGTGCTCTATTCGGAAATAGGTCGGCTGTTGTCACATCTGCTGAACATCACAACGCAGGCCCTGGATGTTGGCGCGCTCACGCCGCCGCTGTGGGGCTTCGAAGAGCGCGAGAAACTGATGATCTTCTACGAGCGCGCTTCCGGCTCGCG
>DASWAK010000444.1:0-1663 GCA_036391175.1 Pseudolabrys sp. | reverse complement strand
TGCAGGAGTGCAGGGTGTGGAAACGTCCGCCGTCCATGCGCTCCAGCGCGATCACATGACCGCCGGCATCGACGACGCAGCACGAGATTGCAATCCCGGCTTGGTGGGCCTGTTCGATGGCGGTCACCATCATCTTCCTGGAACCCTCGTGGGTGAGGCGCTTGGCATCGGCGATGTACATGAGTCTGGCCCGCTGTTAGTGAGAGGGAATTGTGCGTCAGGCTGCATTGACCATCAAGGCGCGCGACTGCGGCTGTCCGCTTTGGTTCATTCACGGCCTAGCCGGTCAAGGCCGACGATCGTACTTGTCCGCTGTTGCTCCAATAGCGTGCAAAGGCAGGTGCGGTCGGATTGTCCACTAAGGGCCATAAGCAGACATGACCGCCCTCATTCAGCACCTTAGCGACCAAAAAGGAAAAACGGATTTGGCAGCGCCCGCCTTCGCTGATAGTCGCCGCGCCGGGGCGTATTGCCAGTTTGGACGTCCCAATTGCCCCGGGAAAAAAAGAAGCCGGTGTCGCTCCGGACGTCGTCGCTCGCAAAGTTGCCATCGGTGGTAGGCTGGCGCGTTATAAACCCGCCCTGAGGTTGGTTGCTCAGCACCGCGACAAATTCGGTGCGATAGTTGGTCTCGCTACTCAGCGGCTCGTCCGAAACGACGATCGAGGAGCGCGGCAAGGCGGTCTGCGCGATTCGATCGAGCACGTCCTGCGGGATGGTGATTCGGTCGAGCGCGTTCTTGGCTTCATCCCCGTTGTCGATCGTGACTGCGGTCCAGCGCAGGCCCGCGTCGTTGCGCGCCATCGCGGTGAACACATGCGTACCGATCGGTTTGTCGGGGTTGCGGATCGTGATCGGAACCTCGATGGTCGCGTCGAATACCTCACCCCCGTCCGGCCAGCGTTTATGTGTGTTGCGTCGAACGTAAAGCTTCTGCGTGGCGCGGCTGATGAAAATCGAGACCGGTTCGAGCGCGAGCTTTGCTTCGTTCGCCGCCTTGGCGGTGGCAACCTTCTTGATCTCGGCCGCCTTCACGGCGTCCTTTGCGGCTGCGTCCGTATCGATTTTCGATTTTGCGTCGGCCGTGGCGGTGTCGAGCTGCGTCCCCGCTTCCGCGACCCTGGAGGTGGCCTTCTGCCTCCGCTCCTCGGCCCGCGCCTTGGCTTCGTCCGTCTTTGCTGCGGCGAGCGCCTTGTCGGCCAACGCGAGTTCGGCGTCGGCGCGGGTCTTGAGCAATTTCAGCTTGCGCAGCGATGCCGTGAGCGACGCCGTCTCGCGCGCCGCTCGCGCGGCAGCTTTTTTTGCCTCGTCGGCCGCCTTTGTGGCCTCCGCGGCCTCGCGGGCGAGCGTCCCGGCACGCGCCGGAGCCGCGGCGACGGCGTCCGCTTTCGGCGTGAATAGCGCCGCGTGGGAAATCTCCACCGGGGCCGCGTCGTTCGGCGAGATGATCACTCGCATCCCGATCCGCGTCTTGTCGAACAGCTTCTCGGCAAAACGGTAGGGCATGCGCACGCAGCCATGCGAGGCCGCATACCCAGGCAGCGGCCCGCCGTGCAGCGCGATGCCGTTCCAGGTAATGCGCTGCATGTTCGGCATCCAGGCATCGTCATACATTGTGGAGTGGTGGTCTTTTTCCTTCTCCAGGACGGCGAAGACGCCAGCG
>DASWAK010000443.1:0-2553 GCA_036391175.1 Pseudolabrys sp. | reverse complement strand
TTGGTCGCCCCGTCCGGCGGCCAGGTTCATGGAGTGTGATGATGGCGTTAAAGCTGTTAAAAACCGGTACCCGATCGGCATACCGGCGGCATTTTTACAATCAGCCTTTCCAGAGCTTTACCACCGCTTGCTCTTTCGGGCCTCCGCCGCTACATCAGCGCCTCATTTCCCGACAAAGCGTGCGGCAGCGCGTGAGCGCGCGCGGCAGGATTCGGGCCGCAATTGCAGAGGTTTCGAGTTTCGATGAACGGTCGTCAATTCATCTATCACATGCAAGGTCTGACCAAGACCTACCCGCCGGCCAAGAAGGTGCTGGATGACATCCATCTGTCGTTCTATCCCGACGCCAAGATCGGAGTGCTTGGCGTTAACGGCTCTGGCAAATCCACGCTATTGCGAATCATGGCCGGCATCGACAAGGACTTCACCGGCGAAGGCTGGGTCGCGGAAGGTGCGCGCGTCGGCTACCTGGAGCAGGAACCGCAGCTCGACCCGAAAAAGACCGTGCGCGAGAACGTCATGGAGGGCGTCGCCGCCAAGAAGGCGCTGCTCGATCGCTATAACGAGATCGCCTCCAACTATTCGGACGAGACTGCCGAGGAAATGGCGAAGTTGCAGGATGAGATCGATTCCAAGAATCTCTGGGATCTCGACAGCCAGGTCGACCTGGCGATGGACGCGCTGCGCTGCCCGACCGATGATGCCGATATCAGCAAGCTTTCCGGCGGCGAGAAGCGCCGGGTTGCACTGTGCCGGCTACTGCTGGACCAACCCGACCTGCTGCTGCTCGATGAGCCGACCAACCACCTCGACGCCGAGAGCGTGAACTGGCTGGAAGGCCACCTGCGCAATTATCCGGGTGCAATTCTGATCGTCACCCACGACCGCTACTTCCTCGACAACGTCACCGGCTGGATCCTCGAACTCGATCACGGCCGTGGGATTCCTTACGAGGGCAACTACACCTCCTGGCTCCATCAGAAGCAGAAGCGGTTGGAGCAGGAAAGCCGCGAGGACGAGGCGCGCCAGCGCACGCTGCAGCGCGAAAGCGAATGGATTTCATCCTCGCCCAAGGCCCGGCAGGCCAAGTCCAAGGCGCGCTATCAGCGATACGAGGAACTGCTCAAGATCGCCAATGCCAAGCAAAATACGGTCGCACAGATCACCATCCCGGTGGCCGAGCGGCTCGGTCAGAACGTGGTCGATTTCGATCACCTGACCAAGGGCTTTGGTGACAATCTGCTGATCGACGATCTCACTTTCAAATTGCCGCCCGGCGGCATTGTCGGCGTGATCGGCCCGAACGGCGCCGGCAAGACCACTTTGTTCCGCATGATCACCGGACAGGAAAAGCCCGACAAAGGCACGATCAAAATCGGCGAGTCGGTGCATCTTGGCTATGTTGACCAGTCTCGCGACTCGCTCGACGGCAAAAAGACCGTTTGGGAGGAAATCTCCAACGGCCAGGACATAATCCTGCTCGGCAAGAAGGAAATGAATTCGCGCGCCTATTGCGCCTCGTTCAACTTCAAGGGCGCGGACCAACAGAAAAAGGTCGGCACATTGTCGGGCGGAGAGCGCAACCGCGTGCATCTTGCCAAGATGTTGCGCTCGGGCGCAAATCTGCTGTTGCTCGACGAGCCGACCAACGACCTTGACGTCGATACGTTGCGGGCGCTCGAAGAAGCGCTTGAGGATTTCGCCGGTTGCGCCGTCATTATCAGCCACGACCGCTGGTTCCTCGACCGTATCGCCACGCATATCTTGTCGTTCGAGGGTGATAGCCACGTGGAGTGGTTCGAAGGCAACTTCCAGGACTACGAAGCTGACAAGATGCGGCGGTTGGGCACGGACTCTGTCATTCCGCACCGGCTGAAATATAAGAAGTTTTCGCGCTGACCTTCGGTTGTCATGCCCCACGAATGCGGGGCATCCAGTAACCACGGACGCAGCTATGTCGAACGAATGTGCAACACATCGTCCTCGGCGTTTACTGGATCACCCGCTTACGCGGGCGACGACGGCGGTGGTGCTGCTCTATCTCTTTGCCACGCTATCGCACGCCGCCGACGCTGCCTTCGAGCAATGGCTGGCGCAGCAATGGCCGGCGGCGCAAGCGCTCGGCGTCTCGCGCGCGACCTTCGACACCGCAACGCGCGGACTCGAACCTGATTTTTCGCTACCCGATCTCGCTATTCCCGGTCGTCCCGAGAAGGTGCCCCAGCAACCGGAATTCGTTCAAACGCCGGCACAGTATTTGCGTGAGGCGAGCTTCGATCGTCTCGCCACGCGCGGGCGGCAGCTCGCCGCGCAGTATCGTGACACGCTCGCACGCATTGAAAAGGAATTCGGGGTGCCTGGAAATGTGGTGCTGGCCATTTGGGCGCGCGAAACTGACTACGGTGGCTATCAGCTTCCGCATGACGCCATCCGCGTGTTGGCGACACAGGCTTACACAGGCAAGCGCAAGGATTTCTTTCGTAATGAATTCCTGCACGCTTTGAAGATGCTTCAAGACGGCGTACCGCGCGCAGATATGCGTTCGTCCTGGGG
>DASWAK010000442.1:0-6363 GCA_036391175.1 Pseudolabrys sp. | reverse complement strand
AGGCCGAGCCGTAAATTTCCTTGCCGTCCTCGTTCAAGATCTTCGGAGCCATGGCCGGCCGTACGCCGAGTCCGCGGGCGTCGACAATCAGTCCCGTGTACACTCCGACACCCGCGATGGCGATAAGCCGAAGGCCTGGCTCAAGGAAGTCGGCGTGCAGAAGCTCGCCTATCACGCCGACCCGACCGCTCGCACGTTTCAAGACCTCAAAGCGATTGGCCGCGCCTTCGGAATGCCGACCACCTTGTTGATTGACGGGCAGGGCTGCGAGATCGGCACCATCGCGGGACCGGCCGAATGGGCGAGCGAGGATGCCATCAAGCTGATCAAGGCGGCTGTCGGCTCACAAACGCGCGCTGGCCGGTCAGGCTGACACCACATTACAATTTTCTCGACTTTGCGCCGAAAGGCCGCGACGAAGGCGCCTTGCCATTGACCATGGCCTAGATACTCCGGCCGATGAATACGGTAAATTAACCGCCGACAATGCAATCGCGGCGATCGCCTACGTTCAATTCCGAGTAGATCGCCTAACATTGCCGACTAGCGCGTCGGGACCGGCTTTTCGCCTCGATAGTCATAGAAGCCACGCTGGGTCTTGCGGCCGAGCCAACCGGCCTCGACATACTTCACAAGCAGCGGGCATGGCCGGTACTTTGAATCGGCCAATCCCTCGTGCAGCACCTGCATGACCGACAGGCAGGTATCGAGGCCGATGAAATCGGCAAGCGCGAGCGGGCCCATCGGATGATGCGCGCCGAGACGCATCGCAGTGTCGATCGCCTCGACGTTCCCAACGCCTTCGTACAGCGTGTAGATCGCCTCGTTGATCATCGGCAGCAGGATGCGATTGACGATGAAAGCAGGAAAGTCCTCCGACACCGCGATGGTCTTGCCGAGCTTGGAGATAAAAGCCTTACTGGTCTCGAAAGTAGCTTCGTCGGTGGCGATGCCGCGGATCAACTCGACAAGCTCCATCAGCGGCACCGGATTCATGAAATGGATGCCGATGAAGCGCTCAGGGCGGTCGGTTGATGACGCCAGCCGTGTAATTGAGATCGACGAGGTATTGGTCGCGAGGATGGCTTCAGATTTGAGCGAAGCGCACAGGTCAGAGAAAATCTTGCGCTTGACCTCTTCCTTTTCGGTAGCGGTTTCGATTACCAGATCGCAGTCCGACAGCGCGTCGTACTTCTCCGCAGGTTTGATGCGTGACAACGCGCTCTTTCGGTCATCCTCGGTGATTGCTTTCTTGCCGACCTGCTTGGCCATATTGCCGTTGATGGTCGCCAGTCCAGCCTTTATGCGGTCAGCGGACAGATCGTTAAGCAGAACCGTATACCCCGCCAGCGCGCAGACATGGGCGATGCCATTGCCCATCTGACCGGCACCGATTACCCCGACACTCTGAATCTTGACTGCCATGTTCTTTTCCAATCGATGCGAAGTCCGGCTCTTGGCTTCGAATTCGGTTAGCTTTCGTTCTGTCTTCGCACTTTTACGACGTACTGCCGCATGAAACCACCAGCGGAAAGACAAAATTACGATGTCGTCAAGACTTGACCTTGTCGAGTTCCCCCGCCAATTCCGGCAGGGCCTGATAGAGATCGGCCACAAGACCGTAGTCGGCGACCTGAAAGATGGGCGCCTCCTCATCCTTATTGATGGCAACAATCACCTTGGAGTCCTTCATCCCCGCGAGATGCTGAATCGCTCCGGAAATTCCGACGGCGATGTAGAGCTCGGGTGCCACCACCTTGCCAGTCTGTCCGACCTGCCAGTCGTTCGGCGCATAGCCAGCATCGACCGCAGCACGAGAGGCTCCAACCGCGGCGCCGAGCTTGTCGGCTACCGGCTCAATGAATTTTGTAAAGTTCTCGCGGCTTTGCATAGCGCGCCCGCCAGAAATGATGATTTTGGCCGAGGTCAGCTCGGGCCGGTCGGATTTCGACAACTGCTCACCGACGAATATCGATAGGCCGGGATCGGCTGAGGACGTCGCATTTTCTACGCTTGCAGAACCACCCGCGCCGCTCGCCTGAAAAGTTGAGGTCCGTACGGTGATGACCTTCTTCGCATCCGATGATTTTACCGTCTGGATCGCATTGCCGGCATAGATCGGCCGCTCAAAAGTATCGGGCGAAATGACTTTCGTAATATCCGATATTTGCATGACGTCGAGTAACGCAGCGACCCGAGGCATCACGTTCTTTCCGGTGGTCGTCGCCGGCGCGACGATGGCATCGTAGTTGCCCGCAAGCGATACGATCAACGCAGCCAGCGGCTCGGCGAGCTGATGGTCGTAAGATGCGGCATCCGCGACCAGCACCTTCTTTACGCCGTCAAGTTTGGCGGCCCCCTCTGCTGCCGCTTTGCAATCCTTGCCGGCAACGAGCACATGAACGTCCGCGCCAATCGCCTTCGCGGCGGTGAGCGCTTTACTGGTGGAATCTTTGAGCGTGTTGTTGACGTGCTCGGCGACGAGAAGGGTGGACATCTAGAGTACCCCTGCCTCGTCTTTGAGCTTGCTGACCAATTCAGCCACGGATCCGACTTTTACCCCCGACTTGCGTCCTGGCGGTTCGCTCGTTTTCAGCACCTGCAGGCGAGGCTTGACGTCAACACCGTAGGCATCGGGCGTTTTTTCCTCGATTGGCTTTTTCTTCGCTTTCATGATGTTCGGCAGCGAGGCGTAGCGCGGTTCGTTAAGGCGCAAATCGGTAGTAATGATCGCCGGCATCTTCAGCTTCACGGTCTGCAAGCCGCCGTCGACTTCCCGTGTCACACTAATAGAGTCACCATCGATTGTGAGCTTGGAGGCGAAGGTGCCCTGCGCCCAGTTCAGCAGCGCTGCCAGCATCTGGCCGGTCTGATTGCAGTCGTCGTCGATCGCCTGCTTACCCATGATGACCAAGCCAGGCTTTTCCGCTTCGACGATCGCTTTAAGTATCTTCGCGACTGCGAGTGGCTCGATCACGCCATCCGCCTTCACCAAAATGCCGCGGTCGGCGCCCATAGCGAGCGCGGTGCGGATGGTCTCGGAAGCCTGCGCTGGCCCGATCGATACGGCCACGATGTCTGTCGCCTTGCCAGCTTCTTTCAGACGGATCGCCTCCTCGACGGCGATCTCGTCGAACGGATTCATGGACATCTTGATATTGGCAAGCTCGACGCCGGAACCGTCCGGCTTGACGCGAATTTTGACGTTGAAGTCGACCACCCGTTTTACGGGCACCAGAATTTTCATGATCCCCCATCCGGATGGGCGCTTGAGGAGAGCGGGCGGAAGCTAAAGGCGGCGCTGTTGGCCTGTCAACGTTTATGCTGCGCCGCACGCAAACTAGCGGTTCTGGCCGGGGGCCCACAGTATGTCGCCAGCGCCTTTGTTGTTGGCGTATCGGCCTGCGACAAACAGATAATCCGACAACCGGTTGACGTACCTGAGTGAGGGCTCCGACACCCCCTCGGCCGCCTTGTCCTTAAGTTCGACCATGATCCGCTCGGCGCGCCGGCAGACGGTGCGAGCAAGATGCAGGTAGGCCGAAGCGGGACTACCGCCGGGCAGGATGAAGGACTTCAGCGGAGCGAGTTCGGCATTGAGCCGGTCGATTTCGCTTTCCAGCCAAGTGACCTGGGTATCGGTTACTGTCAGCCGGGCCCCGCCCGGTCCTTTCTCGGCCAGGCAAAGATCGGCCTCAACATCGAACAAATCATTCTGGATTCGGCCAAGCGCGGCATCGAGGACTTTGTCACCGCTAGTGTGCAAACGCACCAAACCGATCACGGCATTGACTTCGTCCACGGTTCCGTACGCTTCAACCCGAAGGTCGTATTTCTTGCGTCGGGCGCCCGTACCGAGTGAGGTCGTGCCATCGTCGCCGGTCCGGGTATAAATACGGTTGAGCACGACCATATCGACTACCTCGCTTAGCCTTTCTCTCAGCCGGGGACTCGAGTAGCCTCTATCTTATCTGGTTTCTATCGTAAAAACGGGGGTGACGCTCATGCGTATTCTAGCGATTGCCATTGCGGCCGCATTCCTAGCGCTATCAGCTTCCATGCCTGCGCAGGCTTGCAGCACCGCCGGTCTGCATTCGGCTAAAGCGGCCAGTGCCGACTACTCCGCAGCCAAGAAGAAAAAGAACGTTAAAAAGGAGAAGGTCGAGTATATGCGCGCGGCTCCAATGAAGTGAGCCCGCAATACTTTTTTGATCCTAGCGGCCCATCGCCCAGATCGTTGCCATGATTACGATAATAGCGACGAATTGCAGCAGCACGCGTAGCCGCATTAGTTTCTGCGAGCGATTTGGCGAGCCGCCCCGCATCATATTGACGAGGCCAAGCACCAACACAATCGCCACCGCAATAACGGCGGCTGGCACCAGAAAGCCTGACATAAACTCTGGCATGGGCCGCGCCTTCTAGCACTGGTCGCTACGCCGAACCATCGCGACACGTCCAAGGTCGACGCTAAAGATACCTTCGCAAGTCGGCAGCGGCATCCTCGGGCCGTCGCTTGAGACTAAACGGCGCGACGAAACGTCCTTGCTTATCCATGAGATAGACCAGCGCGGTGTGGTCCATAGTGTAGTCGCCGTTCGTGGTTGGCACTTTCTTGGCATAGACACGAAAGGTTTTTTCTGCCGCATCAATGGCCGCACGGTCACCGGTTGCGCCGCGCAGATGCGGATCGAAGCTCGACAGATAGTCTTTCATGACGGCCGGTGTATCGCGTTCCGGATCGACAGTGATGAAAAGAGCACCGGCGCGATCAGCATCCTGGCCGAGCGCATGCATGATTTCGGACACCTCGAACAGCGTCGTCGGGCACACGTCCGGGCAGTGTGTATAGCCAAAGAACACCAAGAATGGCCGACCCTTCATATCCGCATCGCTGATGGCCTTGCCATTCTGGTCGATCAACTTGAACGGACCACCGATCGCCGATGTACCCAATCTGGCACCGCCGAAGTTCCCGGTGGCGTAAATAAATACGCCCGTGAAAACAACCAGCCCCGTCACAAAGGCTGCAAGGATCAGCAGAATCTGTGATGTTCGTGCGGTCATAGCATTTGAATTTGGGTCAGAAGCACGCGACCCAGCCGGCACGCACCATCTCGAAAAACACTGCAGTGCCGTAATAAGCCCAAAGCCCGATGGTCATGGCGAACAGCATTCCGCCCGCAAGCGCGATTAGCAGCAACGGTCGGGACAACGCAGTAGTGGATACGATCGCCGACATCGTGATCCTCCGAAAAATGCGACCATTCGCGCTCAGATAGGCCTGATCAAGGCCTGAAAGCAACGCAGCACGCATGCTCGCCGCCTTATATTAACCATCCTATCATCAATAGATGTCGGCGTTTTGGTGGTAATTGCGCATGGCGTTGACTTGATAGGTTAAAGCCGCGATGAATAGATGAGAATTTACCAAAATGGACACCTACGACGTATGGAGAATGCGATGCGCAGCGCTTTGGCGATAGCACTGGCGATGTCGATGTCGGCGGCCACAACCGTCTGGGCCCAGAATGCGCAGGCCCCCGCGCCAGCCGCATCATCTGCGCCGGCGACGGCCCCGGCACCTGTAAAATGCGACAATCCGAATGCACTCGGGATTTCCCGCGTGGTCGAGATCGACACGACCGGCGGGCCCGGCTTCGGCTTCGAGCACTTCAAGGCTTATGACTTTTTGCGCGACCACGAAATCGTGCTGACCTTCGACGATGGTCCGTGGCCCGGACATACGCCGGCCGTACTCAAGGCGCTGGCCGAGCAATGCACCAAGGCGGTCTTCTTCCCGATCGGCAAGCACGCCGGCTGGCATCCGGAAATCCTGAAACAGGTCGCGGCAGCGGGCCACACCATCGGATCGCATACCTGGTCGCACAAGGATTTATCGAAGCTCAGCGAACAGGATGGCAAGGACGAAATTGAAAAGGGCATTGCAGCTGTCAGCATCGCTCTCGGCAATAAACCAGTTGGTTCGTTCTTCCGATTCCCGGCGCTGCGGCACCCTCCTGAGCTGGTCAAATATGTTGGCGAACGCAACATCGGCATCTTCTCGACCGACATGGACTCATTCGATTTCAAGATGCGCAAACCTGAGCAGGTCATTGCCTCGGTGATGAAGAAGCTCGAAAAGCATGGGAAGGGCATCATCCTGATGCACGACGTCCAGCAGGCGACCGCGAAGGCAGCACCCGAACTGCTCAAGAAGCTTAAAGAAGGCGGCTATAAGGTCGTGCAGGTGGTTGGGAAAACGCCAGTAGAGCCGAAGAAAGAATATACCGACATCGTTCTCAAGGAGATGGGCGGCGGCTTGGATGAGGCGCGTCCGATGTCGAGCGTGATCAAGACCAT
>DASWAK010000441.1:0-2613 GCA_036391175.1 Pseudolabrys sp. | reverse complement strand
TCTCATAAAGCTCGAAACCGATCGAATAGACCGGGGTTTGTTCGCCGCTTTGTTCGGATTTCTCATCCTTCTTGTCGAAATAGCTGATTGTCACAGGCCAACGCGTGAGTTTGGCGAGCTCCGGAATTTTGGCCGCGGCGTCGCTGGGTGCTTTTTCGCCTGACGCGATTGGTCGGCCGATCACGGTGAGTGTATTATATAGTTTCTCACCGGATTCCGAACCGTCATAAACTGGAAATTCCAGAACGGATTTGCCCTCGCGCGCTGCGGCAATAATCCGCCGCATATGTTCGGTTGGAAACACCGCGCCACCGGGCACGTTGAAATTCTTTTCTTTGGGCTTGCTCAAACTTACAGCCACCGTCTTCGCGTTGCGGTCGGCGTGGCCATCGACCACGTCAGTACGGCGCTCATTGAACAGATTTTCTGAACTGAAGCGAAATTTCCTGGCATCACCGTCTTCCCAGGTGGTGGAGCGCAAATCGCTCAGGGCCGGTTCGCCCTCTCCGGAGTCGAGTTCGGAGACCTGCCGAAATTTCAATTCGTAACCCTCGCAGGCGCTGCCGGAGAAATCATACAGGATGCGCCCACGAACCGCTTCAATTCCGCGGCTGCCGCGCGACTTAGACAGCTTGAGATCGTAGATTGCCAGATGCGGCGCCAGCAACACATGGTCGGCAGGCGCCGCCGCCGCCGGATGATCGATTGCGCCGGCGGTAATACCGATCGCCACTATGGAGAGAATCCAAAGCCTGGCGCTGATAGACATACTCATCGATTGGGCGCCTCTCCCCGGCGGCCTGCATGCCGCGTGCAGGAGCACAAAGATGCAAGATTTGGGCAAGATAGAGGCCGCCGCAGATTCTGGCAACCACAGCAAGGACCTAGCTTGCGCAGCGGCGTGCAATCGGCCAAGGATTCCGTGCATCCCCCACGCCGCGGAGGGCAGGATGGCTGGATCGATTGAAAAGAAACTTTCAAACCTTGGCGTAACTCTGCCGACCCCCGCAAGCCCGATTGCCAATTATGTGCCATTCGTGCGCAGCGGTAATATGCTCGTCGTCTCTGGCCAGATTTGCTTTGGCACTGACGGAAAGTTGGTTGCAAAAGGCCAACTCGGCGGCGGCGTTTCCATTGAGGACGGTCAGAGGGCAGCGCGAGCCTGCGCGATCAATTTGCTGGCGCAACTCAAGTATGCGCTTGGAGATCTCGACAAGGTGTCGCGTGTGGTACGGCTGGGTGGTTTCATCAATTCGGCGCCGGGCTTTACCGATGGAGCGAAGGTGATGAATGGCGCCTCGGATCTGATGGTCGAGGCTTTTGGCGATAAGGGCCGCCATGCGCGCAGTACGGTCGGCGTAGCTGCCCTGCCGGCGGACGCCGCGGTCGAAGTTGAAGGCCTATTCGAGGTCTCCTGACCTTCCAATGTCCAAACTCGACTGGCTCACTGCGCGCCCGGTCGCCCATCGCGGCCTTCATGACGCGTCGAATGGAGTCATCGAGAACACGGCCGCAGCGTTTTCAGCAGCGATCGCCACTGGTTACGGAATCGAGACCGATCTTCAGGTCAGTGCCGACAGCGAAGCCATGGTGCACCACGATGATGCGCTTGGTCGCCTGACCGAAGGCAGCGGTTCTCTCGCACAGATGAGCGCCGCTCAGATCAAGGCAGTTCGATTCAAGGCTGGCGCCGGACGCATCCTCACATTGGGAGAATTGTGTGATCTTGTCGCGGGGCGGACGACGTTGTTGCTGGAACTCAAAAGCCGCTTTAACGGCGACACGCGACTGGCAAAGCGCACAATTGACGTGCTCGCAAGCTATGCTGGACCGGTCGCGCTGATGTCGTTTGATCCCGCTGTAGTTGAGTTCGTGCGTTACAAGGCGCCAATCCTACCACGGGGCATCGTCGCCGAGCGGCACTATTCTCATCCCGAGTGGGACAAGCTGCCTGGCTCGCGGAAGCGGAGCATGGCATGGCTGCTGCACACGCCCCGAAGCCGGCCGCAATTCCTCGCCTATTCGGTCAAGGATTTGCCTGCAATGGCGCCTCTGCTGGCGCGCATGATGTTCGGTTTACCAATGTTGACGTGGACCGTACGCAGCGAGGAAGATCGAAAACGCGCTGCGCGTTGGTCGGATCAGATCATATTCGAGGGTTGGCGACCGTAGTTTCCCTTGGCGAGCAGGAGCCCAAAACATCGGCGGTCGTTCTGCCTGCAAAATCGCAGCTTCGGAGACAGCCATGACCGCTCGACCGTTCGCAGTCATCGTTGGCACTGCATTCGCCTTGGGCTTGCTCGGCCTCTTAGATCGTTCGGCCGCGCAAACAGTGACAGCTCAGCAGGATCTCGTGCTGTCGGCTGCCGCCAAGAAGTCGGATCCGGCACGCCAGCGCAGCGTCCCCGGCCAAATCGCCTGCACTGTTGTTGGTTGCTACCCGATCCCACCCAATTGCCATCCGGAAACCGGTTACAATTGGGATGGCATCCCAACCGGCTTCGATATCGTTGTCTGCGGACCCCCGCGCGGCCGGCACCGCTAAAGTCCGGGTGAATTTCGAACGATTTCGGGCGTAAAGTCGGGATAGAAAAAGCTTTGTCCTGATGACAG
>DASWAK010000440.1:0-6625 GCA_036391175.1 Pseudolabrys sp. | reverse complement strand
GAGGACAGAATTGGCATGGCTGGGCAGCAGGCCGGAGAGCACGATGCGCGCGCCCGGCGCAGCGATCTTGCGCAACGACACAGCCAGCCGTGTCAGCGGTCCGACCAGAATATTGGCGAAAATCAATTGGTATGGCGCATGCGCGACGATGGCTTGTGCGCAGGTGCCGGCAGCACGTGAGAAACTGACCATTGATGCGATGCGATTGAGCCTTGCGTTGCCTCGCGCGGAGCGCACCGCGACAGGGTCAATGTCGCCAGCGACAACGCGTGTCCGCAACAGTCGAGCCGCTGCGATTGCGAGCACGCCGGTGCCGGAACCGATATCGAGCACGCGCCATACCCGTCGTCGTTTCGCCAAATCGGCGAGTGCGAGCAGACAGCCACGGGTCGTACCATGATGGCCAGTGCCGAAGGCGAGGGCCGCTTCAATCTCAATGCCGATTTCATTTGGCCTTAAATGCGCGCGGTCGTGCGCGCCATGAATAACAAAACGGCCCACACGCACCGGTTTGAGACCGGCAAGGCTCTGCGCAACCCAATCTACGGCTGCAATAGGTTTAATGCTGAGCGCATCTGCCGCTGTCGCGCCGGCCGCGAGCTTGACCAGCGCCCGTAGGGCTGCTTCATCCGGAGCGGTACGAAAATGAATTGCCAGTTGCCAGTGCCCGTCATCATCCTCGAAGGCAGAGCAGGCGGTGTCATCGGCATCAAGGCATTCGCCGAGATAAGCCGCGAGCCGACGGGCAATTGGCTCGTCGCAGGTGAGGCGGGCAACGGTGGTGGACGCATCCATGCGGCACAAGTTTGCCCTTCGCATTTGCCCGCGCAATGGCTATCTAGGCGCTTGTGACGATCGAAAGACCCCATTCCGCCGAGATTGAAACGCTTGCACTGGCTCGCCGAAACGGCTGGCCGGAGGATTTGCGCGTGCTGCTCGCCCGTTACCCGCGCGAGCAATGGGACACTCATGCCAATCTTGGTGAAATGGCGCGCTTCTGGCTGTCGCGCCATGCCATGTTTCGCGAGTTATCGGCGATGATAGAGGGATTCACAACGCAATTTCGTGCCGGGCAACTTCCACCCATCGAATTCGCGCGCCGGTTCGTGCCGCGGCTACAGTTCATGCTGGACCAGCTCAACGTTCACCATCAGATTGAGGATTTGCATTACTTCCCGATCTTCCAGGCGGCAGATGCGCGCTTGGCGCGTGGGTTTGATGTACTCGAAGGCGATCATCATCACATTCACGCCGATATGACGCGCACCGCAGAAACCACCAATGCGCTGTTACAAGCACTACGAGGCGATGCGGATAAGCTACGCCGCTGCGGCGACGCCTACGCGGATGCAGGCGGTGCGCTGCTCAAGGGACTGGCCCGGCACCTCGACGACGAGGAAGATCTGATCGTGCCGCTGATCCTCGATCGCGGCGAGGCAGCGCTCGGGGTTGCCCACTATGGTAGCTAGTCGTCCAATAACCGCTTGCTTTTAATGCCGCTTAAAATACTGAATGTCGCGCTCGTGCTGCTGCGCGGCCTTTTTAGTGGAAAAGGTGCCGAGGTTGCGTCGCTTTCCAGTGCGCGGATTTTTCTTGCGCGAATAGAGTCGATATCTGCCGCTGGCGAGTTTGCGGATCATCGGTGTCCTCCGCTTTTCCTTGCGGTCAAACCTTGGCAGCAGCTTTGGTTCCGCGTCGTTTGCGCACCGCCGCCTGCGCTTTCTTGATGTTGGCGAGTTGCGCCCGCCGCATCGCCGGTGTCGGCTTTTCGCTTTCCGGGATGTCGCGCCGCGGCTTGGCGCGAAAGCGATCGCCTGAAACATGCACCGGCGCGGAGCCGAGTGTCGCCAACACTTTGCGTGCTTCTGCAGTGTCGGCGATGAGGCAGTTGCCCTCGACATGGGCGTGAGTTTTTTCCACGAGCCATTTGGCTGTATCCCAGGAGCCATTGGCGCGCAGGCCTGCAACGCGCTCGACCCCGCCGGGCGCGCCAACATCCTGCACCCGGAAAGCGACGAAGTCCCGGCTCGGCCGCAGCTGAATATGGAAAAAGCGGCCGCCGCCCTTGGCGCCCGGCTTGGCGCGTCGAATTTTGGCGCGGGCTACAGCTTTTTTTAGCTTGCGCACGGGTTTGCTTTCTCTTGCCTATCGCAACGGCAACGAAGCAAGAGTTCTGGTGGCGAACATTGATCTAGCGCAAACCGCCGCCTAACGCCCAAATGGTCGCTCACCAGCCAAATGGGAAGAAGAGGCCGCGGCGGCTGTAGGGGCGGTAGTTGCGATAATAGTACGAACGCGAGCTGTATTGGGTTTCGCGTCCGCGTGTCTGATATCCGCGCTGCTGCGACTGCGCGTTGGCGACGTCGTCATCGTCATCGGTCGTGTAGGTGCGCACATAGTCACGATTGCGCGCTCCATCGGGGTCGTTGGTACGATCGCGCCGAGCGACCGCGTCGTCGCCTCTCGGGGCCTCGCCGCTAAGCTTGACGCGTGTGTTGAACACGCCTTCCTCTTTGACCAGCGCGTAAAGCGTGGCCGCGTTCTGCGTCGAAAGCCGTACGCAGCCGTGTGACACTGGCCGGCCAAGATTACGGGCCTCGAACGTTCCGTGGATGGCGTGGCCGATCTTGGTGAAGAAGATAGAGTTTGGCATCGGCGCATCGTCCCACTCTTGCGAGTAGTGATCGCGCTCCATGCGGAACGGCTGGAATTCGCCTGATGGTGTGTCGTAGCCCGAGCGGCCGGTCGACACCGGCCAAATATAACGTTCCTCGCCGTTGACTGTGACCGTCATCTTCTGAGCGGACTTGTCGATGATGATCATAATATTCGCATGCGCCGGCTGCGCGAAAACAAGCGCGACAAGCGTTGCGGCGAAGGGGACAAGACGGTGGAGACGCATGCGACTACGCCAAGTCCGACCTTCTTTCTTTAAAGCTTAGCACGCCCGAACCATCAAACAGGGCGGATCACACAATATTCATGAAGGCGGGGGCGCCAAAATGGCTGCCAGCGCGCCCCCAACGTTGGATGGTCTCAGATGCCCGCACGGCCGCGACCAAAAATCCAACGCCGGTAACAGATAAGCGACCGCATTGGTGATAGTCTCGATGCCGCTGCTTACGTCGCGTACGCAAAACAAAAAGAGCGCCTGTGGCACTTGGCCTGCCGTAGGTGTCCTGGCACCGCTCGCTCCGCTACAAGTGCACTAATGCCTGCGGAATCAATGGCTTTCAAAAACGCCCCGTGCTGTTATTGGTCGTGCTTGACGCACGCACCTTAAATTGAATTGCCTCGACTTTGTGCCGGATAAATTGAGTTGACCGGGTGGCGGGTAAAGACAAAAATTTGCTTTTGGTTGACGTTATAGTCAAAGTTACCGGCGGCACGACCGCCATATGGGGGAAACCATGAAGCGCATTATTCTTGCGGCGTTAATTACCACTTTTGCTGTCGGGTCCGCGTTGGCCCAATCCTGCGAAACCAAGGCAATAGGCAAGGATGGCAAGGCACTTTCCGGCGCGGCCAAGTCAAGCTTCGTCAAGAAATGCAAGCAGGACGCCTGTGAAGCTAAAGCTGTCGGCAAAGATGGCAAACCGCTCGCCGGCGCCGCGAAGAACAGCTTCATGACGAAGTGCGAGAAGGACGCGTAGTAACTCTGCTTGAACGGCGTAACGCCAGGAGTTGAGGATGCGTACCATTGTAGTCATTGGGTCGGCCATAGTTGGCGCATCGCTTCTGTCTTTTCCTGCTATCGCTCAGCAAAAGACAGTCAAGGCCTGCCAGGAGGAATGGCGGGCCAACAAGGATGCCAATCAAGCCAAGGGAATAACGGAAAAGGCCTACGTGACGCAGTGTCGGGCAGGAGGGAGCGCCGCAAAGCCGGCACCCGCTCCTGCCGCTTCATCATCTTCGCAGAAAAAGACAGCAACGACACCTGCGCCGGCTGCCACGCAGCAAAAGACGGTCAAGGCATGCCAGGAAGAATGGAGAGCCAATAAGGATGCCAATCAAGCCAAAGGAATAACGCAGAAGGCGTACGTGACGCAGTGCCGAGCGGGTGGCACAGCCGCGGCGCCTGCACTTGCTCCCGCGCAGACGAAAACGACAACAGCTCCTGCCCCGGCTCCGGCTCCCTCTGCCCCACCGGCCAGTACAGCGGCGGCTCGACCGGCTACGACCGCTCCGGCTGGCGCCAATCAGTACGCGACTGAAGTGCAGGCCAAGATGCGATGCGGCTCAGGCACAATTGTTTGGGCTAATCTGGAATCAAAGATCTATCACTTCACGGGCTACAAGGATTACGGCAGTACGAAATCGGGCGCGTACATGTGCGAGCGGGATGCGACAAGCCAGGGAATGCGCGCCGCAAAGAACGAGAAGCATCCCTGAACATCTAAACGGACTGAACAAATCAATGCTTCCGCGCGTCGACGCGGAAGCCGACGATGGTCTGCTCGCCCAATGACTTGGCGGCCTCCAGCCGATGCAGGCCCTCGACGAGCACGAAGCGCGCGCCGTCCGGCCGCACCAGAATTGGCGTCTTCTGGCCATCTGCGAGCATGCTTTGCGCGATTTCCTCTACGCGCTTTGGATCGAGTGTGGCCCGCCGCTTGACCGGCACGTAGATATTCTCGATCGCGAAGGTCTCACGTTTCATCATAGTGCTGCAAAGCGTAGCATGTTTTGAGTGTTACCCGCCTGTCACGTACAATTCCAAGGTCCGGGAGATCTTTTTCCGAGCGGCCATCATCCCCACATGCCTGTCAGCATTAGGGAGATACCGCCGCAATGTCGGAACCGCTCGTCGTCGTCATTTCTCACCACCTCGGCAAGGACGAGGCTCTCCGGCGCATCAAGGATGGGCTAGGCCGTGCCAGGGCCGAGTTCGGCTGGCTGTTGTCGCTCGAAGAAGAGGTGTGGAGCGGCGACCGCCTGACCTTCCGTGTCACAGCGCTGGGCCAACACGCCTTCGGCATTATCGACGTCTACGAGGCGGGTGTGCGGCTCGAAGTCACGCTGCCTTGGCTGCTCGCACGCTTCGCCCATGCGGCTCAACGCGTGATCGGGCAAAAAGGCCAGCTGATGCTGGAAAAGAAATGAGCAACACGTTCTGGCCCAATGACGCGTCGCGTTTGTTGAATCCTTGCTAATATCGCGCTCTGAGACGGAAAGGGATCGGGCGCGTGCATGACGATAGATCGGATCTTTTTTGCGTACATTGCATTGGTAGGCGCTGCTGTTGGCGTGACCCTGGCTGTCGCCCCGCAGGTCCAGAATTTTGCCATCAAGCCGTATTTCTGGATCCTGCTTGCGGTCGGCTTGTTTGACGGGGGCATTTACCTGCTTGGACGTGCGTCCCCCCGAGCAATGCTGACGATGAATGCGCGGCTCGCCGGCTTCGTGATCGGGATTGTTTTGATGGTGGTGATCCCGACGTTGGCTGGTGCGCCGGTTCGGTTTTTTTAACACTGCTCTCAATTTCCCAATTCGAGTACCCAGTAGCGGCGGCCGGTACCGCCTTCCGCCGAGGCGATGCCATAACTCGTCACATCCCGCCTGAGCATATTGGCGCGATGCCGGCCTGATTTCGCCCACATGCGAATGACGCAATCTTCCGTCGCGCAGCCGAATGCGACGTTCTCAGCCGCCGTGCCGGAGGTCAGCGACACACGCTGCCGGAAGCCAGCGTGGTCGAGCCGCTGGCGCGCGGCGAGACTGTGCGCGTGACTATAGGCGGCGTTCGCGAGCGCTCCGCTCACTGCCAGCGGCGGCAGGCCATGCTGGGCACGGAAGGAATTGAGATCGACAGTGAGCGCAGGCGTTGTGAGAAGGATGCAAATGCCCGCGAAGGCAACCGCGATGAAAGCGCGTCTCATCATCACATAAGAACAGCACTCAGGCTAAATGTCCGCCGGCGATTAATCAGGCCGGGGAAGTGCCGTTCAGTCTATGTGCCGGTGCGATCGGGGCGGCGGTTTCCACCAGCACGCATAGGAGATGTAATCGCCGTAGACACGATGAATGCTCGTGATCACCGCATATTTGTTGAAGAGGCCGCAATTGGCCTGCGCAATGTCGAGGGCGCTCTGCTCGGCTTCCGGTGACCACGGAATGATGCCGCCGATGTCATTGCCCTTTGGGCCATAAACGCCGACGCATGAGGCGAGCATCAAGCCCAGCACCGCCAACAGCACTGCCTGCTTTCTCATAGTCCCCCTCCCGCCCTGTCCCGTCAGCCCGCCGATTCCGCCAATGTGAAAAGTTTGCCACGATGTGGCCGCCTGAGGCACGAATTATTGCGGCCTATTGTAGGCCGAACGCGCCCGCGAAGGCCGGCAAATAGTGGTGTGCTACCCAAGCGGCCGGCTGCTTGCCGCCACCAAGCCTCGCCAGCCGCAGCCAATGCCGCAGACCGGCGCCCGGGTCGCCCCGGCGGGCCACTGAGCATTTCCTGAGGATTTCTGCTAAAAAGCGCTCAGCGCGGTCACGGGGCTTTTCCGCGCCGGGTATCCGATGGCTTCCTCGTTGCGTCCTACAGATTTGCTGTCCGACCTGCCGGATCGGCTGTCGGCCGCTCTCCTCGCGAATGCCAAACCAGTCAAACTGGCGGCCGACGCAATCC
>DASWAK010000439.1:0-2573 GCA_036391175.1 Pseudolabrys sp. | reverse complement strand
GCGCCGTATGACGTTCATGCCATGCTTGTCGATATGCAAGCTGACTTTTCAAACCGTGCCGAAGGGCGACCGATTCTTAAGCCGCAAAGAACGAAGAATAGTCCGCGAAAGCCGGTGCAATTTGAGGCGTTATTAGCCTACGCATCTGTGTGTATTGATTATCACGGGGGCACCCCTACGGCATGCAAGAACGTTGAAGACAAACTGCGGAAAGCCAATTGTCCATTGCCAAACAATCGCACTCACGGCGCCAAAACTTCGGGTGCAAGCATGCAAAATTGGCGCAAGCAACGACGCAGTAAGCGTCAGTCAGAGTCGATTAATCTGCATTTTGAGGCCGCTAGAGATGATGTCGAAAAACTTGCTTCCGAAAAACGGATATCAAGGGCAGAGGCCGCCGACGTCATCCTCGATTTTGCGATAGAAGTCTTTCGAGTGACGTAGCCCCCTATTTAATGTCACCCGAACTGCGGCGATTGTCGCCTCCACGGACCATCAACGGTTCATTGGAGGCAAAACAGTGCAAAAAATTTCTACGCCTAAATCTGACGCCCCACCGCCGCCGAACGCGCCGCTTGGCCTCACCGTCGAAGCCGCCGTCGCTGCAAGCGGGATCGGTCGCACGCTGATCTTCCGCGCGATTCAACGAGGCCAGCTTAAGGCCCGCAAATACGGCCGCAGAACAATCATTCTGCCCTGCGACTTGACTGATTTTCTCGAGAGTTTGCCGGTGAAAGAGGTTGCGTGACGCGCCTAAACGGCGCGGGCCTCCACCATCGCGGTGACGATGGCGAGGCCCGGAGGTTCATCGAAGGCAACAGCGAACCTTCTAGCCAGATCAACAGTACGATTCAAGTCCAGTGGGCAACGACTCCGATGTTGCCACAGGCTCTGCGCGTCATGAGCGCGTGGGGTTTCACCTATTGGGGAATGGCCGTCGGTGGCGAGGCTGGAAGATTCGCGCCTGCGCAGCGGGTGGCGTCATGACCCGCCAGGTTATGCCCAATCGCCGCGAAAATTTGACCTTCAACTTTGTCTACGGGCCGCACCACTACACCGCGACCGTTTCGTATTTTCCCGGTACCGATCAACTGGCCGAAATCTTTTTGGGCAACGGCCGCGCCGGCTCTGACGTTGACGCGGCTTCCAAAGATTCTGCCGTTGTCGCCAGCATCGCCCTGCAACACCCGGTGCCAGTTGAAACGATCCGCCGCGCGTTGCTGCGCGACGCACACGGCAAGGCGTCGTCGCCACTTGGCCAAGCCTTAGACATCCTCGCGGAGGGCGTATGAAGCGCCGTCGCGCCCGTTCCGAGGATTCGATTCAACGCGCTGTCGTTCAGCACTTGCAGCTGCGCGGTTCACCGGGGCTTGTGTTTGTTCACGTCCCGAATGGTGGCAAGCGGAGGCCAATCGAGGCCGCAATCCTCCAGGGCTTGGGTGTACGCGCCGGTGCGAGTGACTTGCTGCTCTGGCACGCGGGCAAGTCATTTGCTCTTGAGCTTAAAGCGCCTGGCGGTCGCGCGAGCGACGCGCAGTTGCAATTCATCACCGACATAGAGCGCGCCGGCGCTGCCGCTTGCATCGCCATCGGCCTCGACGCGGCGCTGCGCTGGCTTGAGCAGCACGGGCTGCTGCGCGGAAGGGCGCAACCATGAGCGACCGCGCTGACTGGAGCAGGGGCACTGAACGAGCCAGTGCACGCAGTCCGCGTACGCGGCACTGGTGCCGAAGCGGGCGCCGAGATCCGAGCGATTCTGCGCGACGAATTTTCCGACGTAGCGCGCACTACCTTTATGAAATTCGCGAGAGCGAGTGAGCCGCCGGCCTCACGCCGGCATGACCTGCAACCGAAAAGGAAACTGCAAATGGCAAAGCGAGACGAGGTATTTCCAAGCAAGTACCTGAAGGCCGGCGACCTTAAAGGCACGCCGATCACCGTGACAATCGTAAGTGCGCCGATTGAGACGCTCAAGACCCCCGACGGCAGAGAGGACACCAAGACGGTGCTCTACTTCTGCGGAGCGAAGAAAAATCTGCCCCTGAACCGGACGAACTGGGACGCCGTCGCCAACATCTGCGGCGACGACAGCGACGACTGGCCCGGACACAAAATCGAGCTGTACCCGGCAACCACGGAAATGAAGGGCAAGGTCGTCGACTGCATTCGTGTCCGCGCGCCGGTGCAGGGCGAGCTGGCGCCGAAGAAACTGCCGCCGCCGCCGCAAGCAGCTGATGACGACATGAGCGACGAAATACCGTGGTAGTGCGGCCCACCATTGCCGGCAGCGCAAATGCTGCCGGCTTCTTTTTAAAGGACCAGACACAATGTCAAAACAGCTCGAACTGCTCTCCGGCAGCTCGCAAGGGGGCGAGCCGTGACGGCGCTGCGCAGCACGGCTCTGGCGCTCGCTCGCAGGGGCGTGGCCGTGTTCCCGTGCATGCCACAGCAGAAGGAGCCGGCGACGCCGAACGGGTGCAAGAACGCCAGCACGGACCCGGATATGATCCGGCACTGGTGGGGGCTCGAGCCTTGCTACAACGTCTGCGCAAGCTTGAGGCCGAGCACGGCGC
>DASWAK010000438.1:0-6865 GCA_036391175.1 Pseudolabrys sp. | reverse complement strand
CGCCGGCTCTTGCCGGCCACCATCTACAGCGTCGGCGTGGTCGTGACCACCTACATTCTTTTTGTCTACGTGCTCAAGACGCCGCTCGAAACCGGCCCGTTCGGATTCTAGGATCGTCGTGGAAACCACACTTCATAGCCTGTATCTCGGCTTTTCCGTCGCGCTTATGCCGGCCAATGCGTGGTATGCGTTCCTGGGCTGCGTGGTCGGCACCTTGGTTGGCGTGCTGCCGGGCATCGGGCCCCTTGCCGGCATTTCCATCCTCTTGCCAGTGACCTTCGGCCTCAATGCCACACAGGCAATCATCATGCTCGCCGGCATCTATTACGGCTCGCAATATGGCGGTTCCACCACATCGATCCTTATGCGCATCCCCGGCGAGGCGTCGTCGGTAATGACCTGCATCGACGGATACGAAATGGCCAAGAAGGGCCGCGCAGGGGCGGCTCTTTGCATCGCGGCGGTCGGTTCTTGGATCGGCGGCACCTTTGGTGTGCTGGTGCTGACAGTCGTGGCGCCGCCGCTGGCGACCATCGCTATCCGGTTCGGACCGCCGGAATACACCGCACTGCTCATCCTAGGACTGATTTTCCTTGCCTACATGTCGTCGTCCTCGCTGATCCGGACCTTGCTGATGGCCTGCCTCGGCCTGCTGCTCGGCATGATCGGCATCGACAATATGACTGGCCATTTCCGCTACAGCTTCGACCTACCCGAATTGGGCGATGGCATCGGCATCGTGCCGGTCGCTGTCGGGCTGTTCGGGCTCGGTGAAATCCTGTCAACGCCGAGCGCTGACGCGGTGAAGGACATCATCAGCCCCCGTTTGCGCGACCTGTTGCCGACTCGCAAGGAATGGAACGAAGCCGCAATGCCGATCACGCGCGGCACGCTGCTCGGGTTTATCATCGGAATCATTCCAGGCTCCGCGCATGTCATATCGAGCTTCCTGTCTTACGCGGTCGAACGACGCGTATCGAAGCATCCCGAGCAATTCGGCAAAGGCGCCGTGGCCGGCGTCGCCGGACCGGAAACCGCCAACAATGCCGCCTCGACTGGCGCATTCGTGCCCCTGCTCGCGCTCGGCATCCCGACTAGCCCGATCACCGCGGTGCTGATCGGCGCCCTGATGATTCACGGCGTGTCGGTCGGACCGACACTGGTCAACGAGCATCCTGACGTGTTCTGGGGCTTCGTCGCCTCGATGTATGTCGGCAACCTCATGCTGCTGTTGCTCAACTTGCCGCTGGTCAGCGTGTTCGTGACGGTGCTGAGGATTCCATACGCTTATCTCTATCCACTGATCATCATGTTCTGCATCATCGGCGTCTACGAGGTGAACAACTCGGTTGTCGATGTCTGGATCATGCTGATCATGGGCGTACTCGGCTACGCATTGCGCAAATTCGATTTCGATCCGGCCCCGTTAGTGCTTGGTCTGGTGATCGCGCCGATCCTTGAGCAGAGCCTGCGACAGTCGCTAATCATGTCGAATGGCAACTATCTCATATTCTTTAGCCGGCCGATTTCGCTCGGCCTAATGATGGTCAGCATCGGCCTGCTCGCGCTCGCTGCATATGCATTTGCGCTCAACCAAGCGGACTGGCGCACCAAGCTGGCCGAGGTGGAGGCCGGCGAAGCAGAAAAATAAGACGTTATGCCGATTTTCGCGCGTGCAGCGCCATTGCGATCAGCGCAGTGCCGCCGAATATCATATTGATGCCGACCAGAAGCCCGACGGCCCAGGTCGCCGTGCTTGGCAGGCCGGCGAAAATCATCATGGCCAGCACCAGATCGATAATGCCGCTCATGAGCATCCAGCCCCACTGGCCGGACAATTCGCGCTTGTGATCGAGCGCGAACATGATCGAGACGGCGCCCTCGATGAGAAAGAACGCGATCAAGACCAGCGTGAGCGAGAGTGCGCCGGTCACCGGCGACGCCAGCAGCATCGCGCCGACAATGATGCCGAGCGCAGCCGACAACAGCGACCACCAGAAGCCGGGCGCGTGCCGCATCCAGAAAGTCGTGACAAGGCCAACGATGCCGCTTACGAGGAAGAGCCAGCCAAACAAGATGGTGACCGCCAATGTGGCGATCGGCGGCAGGACGACAGCAGTTGCGCCCAGCACCAGCAGCACAACGCCTTCGACAAGGAAGAGGGCCCAGTGCTCATGCAATGCCGCCTTTGCCGCACGTTCAATACCTTGAATGCCGGATTGTTGGGTGGACATGGACGCCTCCGCAGATACCTTCCGCTGCAGAAACAATACTCTTGCTCATGCTCGCGGTATAGCGGGGCATCTCACGCCCAAAGGCGTTCGTTTTCCATGCCCTTGTAGAGGCCAGCGACGTAGTCGCCGTAGCCATTGAAAAGGAGCGTTGGCCGGCGTTCGCCGGTGCCGATGACTTCTTCGCTTGCCTGACTCCAGCGTGGATGCGGCACCTCGGGATTGACGTTCGCCCAGAAGCCGTATTCCGAAGACTGCAACACTTCCCACATGCCTATTGGGCGTTTGTCGGTGAAGCTGAAGCGCACGATCGACTTGACCGACTTGAAACCGTATTTCCACGGCACAGCCAACCGCAAGGGTGCACCTTGCTGCTTGGCGATCGGATGACCGTAGGCGCCGGTAGCGAGGAAGGAGAGCTCGTTGGTCGCTTCCGCCATCGTGAGGCCCTCGACATAAGGCCACGGATACCAGGGCTGCCGCAGGCCGGGCGCGACTTTGGGATCGTTGAACGTTTCCATCCGAACATATTTCGCAGAGCCGAGCGGCCGCGCCAAATCGATAAGCTTGGCGAACGGAAAGCCGGTCCAGGCAATCGCCATGCTCCAGGCTTCGACGCAGCGGTGACGATAGGTACGCTCCTCCAGCGTCGTTTTGCGGATCAGCTCGTCAATGCCGATCTCCATCGGCTTTTCTACCATACCGTCGATCTTCACCATCCACGGTCGGATCGGCAGCGCTTGCGCCTGTGCTGCAACCGATTTCGACGAGTTGAATTCGTAGAAATTATTGTAGTTCGAGTTGATATTCTCGTCGGTGATCGGCCGGTCCAGCACATATTTCTCATTGCGCTTGGCGGGATAAAGGTCGGCGCTCGGGTCCGGCAGCTTGGCAAGATCGGACACGCGTTGAGCATTCGCAGGATATGACGTCAAAGCGAGCGCGCTCGCCCCGCCAGCCAGAAAACTACGGCGGTTGAAGACAAGATGCTCGGACGTAGCGAGGCGGTCGGGAATCTCCCAGCCGCGGCGGTGAATGACGTTCATTGCGCAAATCCTTCAGAAACTCCGTCCAGAAGTACGGGGCCCGCCGTTCACTGGCAAGTCACGGTTATGAGAGAGAACCGGCCGCCGCGCACACCGAACGCCGCGCTTCCATTGCGCGCGATATCGATTTTGCGAGGCCGCGGCGGCTGCACTGTTAGCGCTATCGGCTGGCAGTGAAGCTACTTTGCATCTGCTTACCAAAATGTCGAAAAGGCTGCCCTGCCCGGCAATCTCTGACAAGCCGGCGCCAAGAAGCCGCGAATTCTTTCCGCTATTATTCCGCGGCGCGCCTAGCTGCGATGATCTGGTCCGCAGTACGGCCCGTCAGCTCCGCCATGTGGTCGAACTTGAAGATGAACGACCCGACACCGGCGGTGGCCGAACGCACTTCGATGATGAGATCGCCGATCTCGGCCTCCGGCATCTGCGCGCGGACGATATCCCAGCCGTCCCAGCCTTCGCGGGTGTCGAAGCCCAGAATCTGCCCTCGTCGCCCGGACAGGATGGCATTCATCTTCGCAGTCGCCTCACTTGGACAGACGATCTCGACCTGATGGATCGGCTCGAGCAGCACTGGCTGGCACTGAGGCAGACCTTCCACAATGCCGATGCGACCGGCGGTCCGGAAGGCCTGATCCGATGAGTCCACGGTGTGGTAGGAGCCGTCGATCAACGCGACGGACATATCAACCACCGGAAAGCCGAGCGGCCCGTGTTTGAGTGCGTCAATGACGCCTTCTTCTACCGCCGGAATGTAGTTGCGTGGCACGACTCCGCCGGTGATGCGGTCCTCGAACTTGAAACCGGATCCACGCGGCAGCGGTTTGATCTCCAGGACCACATCGCCAAATTGGCCGTGGCCACCCGATTGCTTCTTGTGCCTTCCCCGCTGCGTGATCGGCTTGCGAATTGTCTCGCGATAGCCAACCGAAGGTGGGCGCGTCGACACCGGCACCATGAAGCGGTCGGCGAGCCGCTCCGCCGCCACGCGCAAATGCATTTCGCCCTGGCCCCAGATTACGACCTCGTGGTTTTCGGCATTGTGCACAACCGTGAGCGAGGGGTCTTCTTCGGTCAGCTTGGTAAAAGCTGGGCCAAGCTTGACGTCGTCCTTGCGCTCTTTGGCTTGCACAGCAATGGCGAGTACCGGCGCATAGGGCTTCGCTTGGACGAGTGTGGCCGCTGGCTGCTTGCCGGACGATAGCGTGTCACCGGTCTTGGCACTATCGAGCTTGCCGAGCGCAACAGTCTCGCCGGCGGCGGCTTGCGCGCGCTTCTCGAAATGCTGCCCCATGAGCTTGAACACACCGGACACGCGTCCGGCATCGCCGGTCGATGTTGTGAGCGTGGTGCCGTCACCAGCCTGGCCGGCGAGTAGGCGAACGACCGACATTTTGCCGCCGTGAGTGGTGTGGAAAGTCTTGAGCACCAGCGCCAGTGCCTCGTTGCCAGCTTTGACTCCTAGCCGCTGCGCAGTTTCGCTAGCCCCGGGCGATTCATGCCGTAATGCCTTCAACAATCGCAGGACGCCGTTACTTAGGGTGGCAACACCGAGCAGGACTGGACAAACGATACGATCGCGCAATTCCTTGGAGAGGTCGTCGAACACCTTGTCGCGCGGCGGCTCGATGTCCTCGAGTAATTGCTCCATCAGCTGATCATCATGATCGGCCAGCGTCTCCAGCATGGTGAAGCGCGCTTCTTTTTTTCGATCGAGATCTTCGCCTTTGAGCTCGATGATTTCCGACGGTGCGTGTTCCTTGTAGACATAGGCGCGCTCAAGCGCGAGATCGACGAAGCCGGCGATTATGTCGCCGTTCCAGATCGGAATTTGTCGTAACAGCAACGGCACGCGCGAAGCCGGCTGCAACAGCTTGATGGTTTCGCGCACGCGCTTGTCGGCTTTGTCGATTTTGTTGAGGAATAAGAAGTGCGGAATGTTCTGATCTTCCAGCTCGCGCAGGATCAGCTGCAATTGCGGCACCTTCTTCTCATCCGCTTCGCAAACGACCACTGCGGCGTCCACCGCCGGCAGCACGCTGCGCATGTCCTGGATGAATTCGATCGAGCCTGGGCAGTCGACAAAAGTGTAATTGTCGCCCATGAAGCTGGTGGTCGCGAATGTCGCTTCCACGCTCATTTTGTGATGGCGCGCCTCCTTGCTGGCGTCGCCGACCGTGGTGCCCGCATCCACCGTGCCCTGGCGCTGGATCGCGCCGGTGCGGGCGAGGATTGCTTCGAGAAGTGTGGTTTTACCGCTTTGGAATGGGCCCACCAGTGCGATGCACCGGGGACCCAAGTTCCTTGTGCCATTGGGACCCGCGCCGTTTTGTCCCATAGTTGCCTCCCTTGCCGGCCGGGAGGTCGGACCTGGTTTCCCGGCCCTATTTATTATCGTCTCAGGCCACGGGGAGGCTGGCAAGGGCGGAAATTCGCCGGACCGAAGAAATCGTCACTTGACGAAGTTCAGATCAACCACGCCGCGCGCGTTGACACCTTTGTCGATCAGGCCCTGCGCCTTATGCCAGGCGATCTGGCACTCGACGTCCGCGACATCCAGCCGCGCCTGTGGTTCGATTAAAAAGGCGCTGACCGCGGCCGCAGTGCTCTCCCCGCCGGCGCGATAATCGTCGCTGCTTCATGCGATTTGGTGTCGGAGATTCGTTTGGAGTTACTTTGTGCAGCAGCGTCGCAGCACCGCTGATTCTGGGCAGCATCAGGCTCGGAATTTGCGACAGTCCCGGTCTGCAAGCGCACCATTGCATGCTGCGTTGCGCCCGGGACACCCGGTTTTCCGGACTCGTACGCAGTATCCTTTCGGGAGCGACAGGTTGCCGCTACTTCAAATTCCCGCAGAAGCGCTGGATGCGGCGGCAGGCTTCTTCCAGGTCTTCGGTCTTGGTCGCATAGGAAATGCGAAACGCCGGTCCGAGCCCGAACGCCGTGCCCTGTACCACTGCCACACCTTCGGCTTCGAGAAGCTCGGTGACGAAATCTTCGTCGGTCGCGAGTTTCTTTCCGCTCGGCGCGGTCTTGCCCATGGTACCGGCACAGGACGGATACACATAAAAGGCACCTTCCGGCGTCGGGCATTTGATACCATTGGACTGGTTGAGCATCGACACGACTAGATCGCGCCGCTCCTTGAAGATCTTGTTGTGCTTGGCAATGAAGTCCTGCGGCCCATTAAGAGCCTCCACCGCCGCCCATTGCGACACAGCCGCCGGGTTCGACGTCGACTGTGACTGGATCATCGCCATCGCCTTGATCAACGGCTCGGGCCCGCCGGCATAGCCGATGCGCCAGCCGGTCATGCAATAGGCCTTCGAGCAACCGTTGATGGTGAGCGTGCGCGGATAGAGCGAAGGCTCGACCTGCGCCGGCGTCGTGAATACGAAGTCGTCGTAGACGAGATGCTCGTACATGTCGTCAGCCATGACATGCACGTGCGGATGGCGGACCAGAACGTCGGTCACCGCCTTAAGTTCGTTTCGGCTATAGGCCTCGCCGGTCGGATTCGACGGCGAGTTGAAGATGATCCACTTGGTGCGCGGGGTGATCGCTCGCTCCAGCGCCTGCGCCGTCATT
>DASWAK010000437.1:0-1698 GCA_036391175.1 Pseudolabrys sp. | reverse complement strand
CATGCCGACGATAGCGCCAATCGTGACGATACCCGTGCCGCCAATGCCGGTTACAATGATCCCATAGGGATGATTGAGCAGCGGCACGTCGGGCGCAGGTAGCGCGGGCCAGCTGCCCGGCTCCACAACGCTTTCGCCTCTCTTCAACTTCGCCCCGTGTACTGTGACAAACGAGGGGCAGAAGCCCTTCACACACGAATAGTCCTTGTTGCAGCTCGACTGATCGATGGTCCTCTTGCGGCCCCATTCGGTCTCGAGCGGCTGCACTGATACGCAATTCGATTTGACGCCGCAGTCGCCGCAGCCCTCGCAAACCAGGTCATTAATGACCACCCGCTTGTCGGGATCGGGAAACGCACCGCGCTTGCGACGGCGGCGCTTCTCGGCCGCGCAAGTCTGATCGTAAATGAGCACGCTCACGCCGGGGATGGTCGCCAACTCGCGCTGAATAGCGTCAAGCTCATCGCGATGATGTACGGTCAATCCGCGCGGCCAATCAGTGCCTGTCGCATATTTCCAGGGCTCATCAGTGACAACGACGACGCGTTTCGCCCCTTCGGCGGCCACTTGTGCAGCGATCTGCGGCACTGTCAGCCCGCCGTCATTCGCCTGTCCACCGGTCATCGCGACCGCATCGTTGAACAGGATTTTGTAGGTCATCGTGACGCCGGAAGCGATGGCGGCGCGGATGGCAAGATAACCTGAATGATTGTAGGTGCCGTCACCGAGGTTCTGAAAAACGTGTCCGCGGCTGGAAAACGGCGCCTCGCCGATCCAGTTGGCGCCCTCACCTCCCATCTGCGTATAGCCAAGCGTCTTACGATCCATCCATTGCGCCATGTAGTGGCAACCGATGCCGGCATAAGCACGGCTGCCCTCTGGCACACGAGTCGATGTGTTGTGCGGACAGCCCGAACAGAAATAAGGAATGCGCTGGGCGACATCAGTGGTTTCAGAAAGCGCACGTTGCGCTGACTTCAACCGTGCTACGTTGGCCGCCAGCTCTTCATTGGCGCCGTACCGCAGCAACCGCTCGCCGATGCAGATTGCAATATCGTTCGGGTCGAGCGCGCCCTTGACCGGGAACAGCCAATTGCCTTGTTCGTCCTTTTTGCCGATGCAGACCGGCTGATTTGATGTGCCGTACAATTCCTCGCGCACCTGCACTTCGATCAGCGAACGCTTTTCCTCCACCACAATGATGAGATCGAGCCCCTGCGCGAAGTCGGCCAACTCTTGACGACCGATCGGCCACACGCAGGCGATCTTGAACAGCCGCAGGCCGAGGTCGTTGCATTTGATCTCGTCGATGCCGAGTTCGTCGAACGCCTGGCGCACGTCTAGATAAGCTTTGCCGGTCGTAATGACGCCGATCTTCGGCGACCGGCCACCCGTCGTGATGATCTTGTTGAGCTTGTTGGCGCGCACAAAAGCGAGCATGGCGTCGCGCTTGAAGTCGTGCAGGCGCGCTTCCTGGCCAAGGAAGGAGTCGGACAGACGGATGTTCAGGCCGCCCTGAGGCATGCGGAAGTCGTCCGGCGTCACGATATTGATGCGGTCGAGACTGGCGTCGACTACGCCGGTCGATTCCACCGTTTCGTGCATGCATTTGAGTGCGGTCCATGCGCCGCTGAAACGCGACATTGCCCAGCCGTAAAGCGCATAGTCGGCAAACTCCTGCACGCCGGCCGGATTGAG
>DASWAK010000436.1:0-3727 GCA_036391175.1 Pseudolabrys sp. | reverse complement strand
CTGCACCATTTTTCCTACATCCGGAATGCAAGCCAAGGCGTCTAAGAAGGTCAGGTTCACTAGTCTTACTGCATCACAAATTTTTCTGCCGTGGATGTCTGGCCACTGGCGCTGCGCAACATGGGCATCTCGGCAGCATGGCGACGATAGCGGCGATCAACCTTCGTCGCACCGTTGCAATCGAGTTGGGAATGTGCCGTTCGGGACGCAACGGCGGAGCCTCTGGGTCGGTAACCATCGGGTAGCGCAGGTGACGAGAACGGCCGGGCGCGACGAGGTGCTGAGGGGGAAATCGTCTCCCGCTCGGAGATCAGGAATCCGTATGCCGCGATGCACAGCGTGGCGTGATGGTGAAAGCCACGCCATCCCCGCCCCTCGAAGTGGTTGAGACCGACCTCCTGCTTTAGATCTTGATAATCGCGCTCGATGCGCCAGCGCAACTTGGCGAGATCGACGAGACGGCGGAACGTGACGTTGTCCGGCAGCGTCGAGAGCCAGTACTTGGTCGGTTCGTTTTCGCCCGGTGGCCACTCGATCAGTAGCCATTCTTCTGCCCGCGGTTCACTTAACCAATAATCCCGATGGGCCACGCGAACACGCACGCGCGCAAACCGGGAACACAACCGCACGGCCGTACCTTCTCGCCATTCGATCATATGCCAAGCGCGCGTGGGGAGACCGCGCGCAAGCGCCTTGACCGAGATCGGACGATGTTCGGCGTCACGGCGGATTAGCTTCGGCGGTCGTCCTTGACCTGACCACGTCTTCGCTGGCAGCGGCCGCGTGCCGGGTGCCCACACCGATGTCTGCGGCATAATGCCAGCAATGTAGGCCAGTCCCAGGGTCGCGACGCTGGCGCGCAGATCGGTATCGGACCCATAGCCGGCATCCATCAGCACAACGCCGCGCGGCAGACCAGCCGCGCACGCCCACCGCAACTGCTCGAGCGCAATCCGTGGCTTGGTCTTGAATTTTATGTCCTTGGGTACCCCTGCCTTGCGTCGACGGGCCCGGTCCTGCGCCCATTCCTTCGGCAGGTACAGCTGATAGGCCACCGGCAGGCTCGCGGCGTGATTGGCAATCGACAGCGATACCGCCACTTGGCAATTGTCTTGTTTGCCGAGTTGTCCGCAGTATTGCCGCGTCACCCCAACCGAATGCCGTCCCTGCTTGGGAAAGCCCGTGTCATCGATGATCCACGCCTCAATTGCCCCATGGCGCTCAATCGCCGGCAGCACCATCTCCCGAACCTTGGACAAAACTCTCTCGTCCGACCACGCAGCCTCGCCAATGAAATGTAGCAATACTTGATGCTGAGCCCCAACGCGGGCCGGCGCCGTCACCGCCGCCATCGGCTCTACACTCTTGCGCTCGCACGGCAGCACCAAACCGGTGCAATAATCGCGCAACGGTGTCGCCCGGTCCGCGTGGCCGATGACACTTGTCAATCCCTCCACGTAGGCCATAAAACGCGATTCGGCACCCTCTGTTATACGCGCCATTCTAGCCCCTCCGCTAAAATCCGAATCGCCCATTATATCAGATGCTTGTGACTCTCCTCCCGCGCACTCGCTTTCTGATTCAGTAAGACTAGCAGGCTGCTGAAAAAGTCGGTTTGCGAGGCTGTTGGAGTGTGATTCCCTGCATATGCGTGATTCCTTTGGAGCGGGGGATGCGATGCGCGGGGAAGATCAGCGGTCGGAAGGCATTTTCAGCTATGTGCGGCTGGAACAACGCGTCCCGGCCGATCATCCGCTGCGGGTGATCCGCGATTTGGTCGACGCCGCGCTGCGGGACCTGTCGCGCGACTTCAGCAAGCTTTACGCGCGCATCGGCCGCCCATCGATCGCGCCGGAACGATTGTTGCGGGCGCTGCTGTTGCAGGCGTTCTACACGGTGCGCTCGGAGCGGCAGTTGATGGAGCAGCTCGACTATAATCTGTTGTTCCGCTGGTTCGTTGGTCTGTCGATGGACGATTCTGTGTGGGATGCGACCGTATTCTGCAAGAACCGGGATCGGCTGCTCGACGGTGATATTGCGGCTAAGTTCTTTGTCGCCGTGCTGAATCTGCCGCAGGTACGCAAGCTGCTGTCGAGCGAGCACTTCTCGGTTGACGGCACGTTGATCGAGGCGTGGGCCAGCATGAAGAGCTTTGTGCCCAAGAACGGCGGCGATCCTCCGTCGGGCAAGGGCGGTGACGGCGATAGCTCGCGCAATGCCGAGCGGGACTTTCATGGCGAGAAGCGCAAGAACGACACGCACTCCTCGACGACCGACCCCGATGCCCGGCTGTTCCGCAAGGGGGCCGGCAAGGAGGCCAAGCTCTGTCACATGGGCCATCTGATGATGGAGAACCGCAATGGGCTCCTCGTCGATGCGCGCCTCACCGAAGCCAACGGCACGGCCGAACGCAGAACCGCGCTCGACATGATCGAGGACAATGCCAGGCCCGGCAGCACGGTTGGCGGCGACAAGAATTATGACACCGCCGACTTCGTCGCCGGCTGCCGCGAGCGCGGCTGCACGCCGCATGTCTCGCAGAACGACAGCAACCGCCGCTCGGCGATCGATGCGCGCACGACCCGCCATCCCGGCTATCGGATCAGCGCCATCAAGCGCAAACGGATCGAGGAACCGTTCGGATGGATGAAGACGGTCGGCGGCCTGCGCAAGACTAGGCATCGCGGCCGCGGCTTGGTCGAGTGGTTCTTCGTGATGACTGCTGCCGCCTACAACCTCGTTCGCATTCCCAAAATTCTGGCGGCGATGGGATGAGTCTGCCTGGAGCGTTGAAAATGAAGCAAAATAACCGTCAACACCCTGTGTGCGGCGGCGCCGTATACGGTCCATCGATCGCGTCGTCGTCGCCTACATCAAGAACATCGCCCTCACAGACACTTTTTTCAGCAGCCTGCTAGTGCAGCAGGCGCACGGAAGTGGTGGAGGCCGCTATGTCGAGGATCGCCATTAGGACATCGCCCGCGGCCGCTTCGGCGGCGAGGTGAAGGTGGCGGTGAGGAACGAGATCGGCGACCTGGCCTACACCTTCAACCACATGTCGCGCGAGCTGAAGGGCTACGACGAGGAGAACCGCCGCCTCATCACCAAGCTGGAGGCGGGCTACCTCGACACCATCCGCAGCCTGGCCGGCGCCATCGACGCCAAGGACACCTACACCCGCGGCCACAACCAGCGGGTGGCCGAGCTGGCGCTGGAGATTGGGCGCGAGCTCAGGTGCGACGAGCCGACCCTGAAGGCGCTCGCCTACGGCGGCATCCTCCACGACATCGGGAAGATCGGCATCCCCGAGCCGGTGCTGCGCAAGGCCGTGCCCCTCGACGACGCCGAGACCGCGCTCATGCGCGAGCACCCCGCCATCGGCGCCGAGATCGTCGACGGGGTGGAGTTCCTGCGCGACGCGTTGCCGGCCATCAAGAGCCACCACGAGCGCTGGGACGGCGCCGGCTACCCCGAGGGTCTCGCCGGCGAGCGCATCCCGCTGGTGGCCCGCATCGTCAACGCCGCCGACACCTGGGACGCCTGCACCTCGAGCCGGCCGTACCAGTCGGCGATGGACGTCTCCGACGTGGTCGCGATCCTGGAGCGGCTGCGCGGGACGCAGATCGACCCGGCGGTGCACGACGCGCTGCTGGCGGTGCTCGCGCGCGGGGCCGGCGGCGTCATCGTCGGGGCCCGCTCGGCGGCCGCGGGTGGCTGACGCGCGGAA
>DASWAK010000435.1:0-2498 GCA_036391175.1 Pseudolabrys sp. | reverse complement strand
TTCGAGCGACGTAGTGCGTGCCAGAATCAACATTTTGCTCGCCACTTGCGCAGTTGATATCCAGATCTTCTGGCCGGAGAGCAGATAGCGGTCGCCCTGACGCACCGCTTTCGTTTTCAGATTGAGCGTGTCGAGACCGGCATCCGGCTCGGTGACAGCGAAACAGGCCTTGTCGTCCCCAGCTATCAAGGGCGGCAGCATGCGTTTTTTCTGCTCGTCGCTGCCGAACATCACCACTGGATTGAGTCCGAAGATGTTCATATGCAGCGCCGAGGCGCCGGAGAGGCCAGCGCCCGATTCCGAGACGGCTTGCATCATCACAGCAGCTTCGGTCACGCCCAATCCGGAACCGCCATAAGCCTGCGGGATGGCGATGCCGAGCCAGCCTTGTTCGGCAAAGGCGCGATGGAAATCTTGTGGGAAGCCGCCCGCGTGATCTTTGGCGAGCCAATAGTCGTCGGGAAAACGGGCGCAGATCTTATCGATTGCCGCGCGGATTGCTTGTTGTTCGGCCGAGAGTGAGAAATCCATGGCTCATCTTGCCTCGGCTGCTCATAATAAGGCTAGTCGAGTTCACTGATCATCCGGCAGGATATTATGCAAACGCGCGCTGCAGTCGCCTGGAAAGCTGGCGAGCCACTAACCGTCGAGACCATCGAGATCGAAGGCCCGAAGGCCGGCGAAGTACTGGTCGAAATCAAGGCCACAGGCATCTGCCACACTGACGCCTACACGCTCTCCGGCGCCGATCCGGAAGGACTGTTCCCGGCGATTCTTGGCCATGAAGGCGCCGGCGTCGTGCGTGAGATCGGCGCCGGCGTCACATCGCTGAAAGTGGGCGACCATATCATCCCGCTCTACACACCAGAATGCCGGCAATGCAAAACCTGCCTCTCTCGGCGCTCAAACTTGTGTACCGCAATCCGCGCGACACAAGGCAAAGGTGTCATGCCGGATGGAACCAGCCGCTTCCGCTGCGACGGCGATCCGGTTTTTCACTATATGGGCTGCTCGACGTTCGCCAACTTCACCGTGTTGCCAGAAATCGCATTGGCAAAAGTTCGCGAGGACGCGCCATTCGACAAGATCTGCTACATCGGCTGCGGCGTCACCACGGGCATTGGCGCCGTCATTAACACCGCCAACGTCTGGCCGGGCGCGAACGTCGCTGTGTTCGGCCTCGGTGGTATTGGCCTCAATGTGATCCAGGGCGCGCGTATGGTCGGCGCCGACAAGATCATTGGCATCGATACGAATCCCGCCAAGCGCGCGATGGCCGAGAAATTCGGCATGACGCATTTCATCAATCCGGATGAGGTCGGCCGCGACAAAGTGGTGCAAGCCATTGTCGATCTCACAGACGGCGGCGCCGACTTTTCGTTCGAATGCATCGGCAACGTGCACACCATGCGGCAGGCGCTGGAATGCTGCCACCGCGGCTGGGGCGAGAGCATCATTATCGGCGTTGCCGGCGCGGGCCAGGAGATCGCAACTCGCCCGTTTCAACTTGTTACCGGCCGTGTATGGCGCGGCACTGCTTTCGGCGGTGCGCGCGGCCGCACGGACGTGCCCAAGATCGTCGACTGGTACATGGACGGCAAGATCAATATCGACGACCTGATCACGCACACAATGCCGCTCGAAAAGATCAACGAAGCGTTTGATTTGATGCACGAAGGCAAGTCGATTCGATCAGTCGTTGTGTACTAGCGGTTCAAACAAATCAGGCAGCTACCAGCGCGGCCAAGCCGGTTCCGCATAGGTCGCGGAAGTCGGTTGGAACTATCGGACGATTGGTGGAGCCTCATTTTTTGGTGCACAGCTTCCGCGGTCCGCCGATTGGCTGATACGTACAATCAGAGGCGGTGAACGTGTGGTAGGCTGCGGTGCACGCGTCAACATTGCACTTCACCTCCGGCGCCGGCGTCGTAATCATTGCTGGAGGCGTAGCCTGCACGCTAGCGCCGCCGCTGGCCGCGGCCGGCGTATTCGGGCGCGCAGGCGCGACAAGGCTAGGCGGAACGATCGGGACGCCAATATTTGCGCTCGGTGTCGCTGATGGCTGTGATGGTGCCGGTGGTGCCGGTGACGCCGACACTTGCGGCGGCGCGGCCGCATGCAGTCCCGCTTCGGTGTTGATCATCGGCGACATCGGCGCTGACAGCCAGTCGAGCCCCAGCAGCACGCTGCCAAGCGTAATCACTAGCACGGCACCATAGACCGCAATCCGCATCGCTTTCGCCCGACGAGTGACGATCCAAATCAAATTGCCACGTGCCGATATTAGAGCGGCAATTGGCAAATATCGATACGCGCCAAAGCACGTAGCGGCGATGACGAACCCAAGAACGGCATGCTAGACAGCCCGCGGTAACGCAGTCATCGATCCGGGGTTATGTCGAAAACGCCGTCACTCAAGGACTTCCGCCGCATTGTCGTGAAGGTCGGCTCCTCGTTGCTGGTGGACTCCTCTGCTGGCGGCCTCAAGCACGACTGGC
>DASWAK010000434.1:0-7340 GCA_036391175.1 Pseudolabrys sp. | reverse complement strand
CAAAGACTGGGGCCCCGCTTTCGCGGGGGCGAGCGGCTATCTAGCTCCCCAAGCTCCGCCGCACTGTTTCCGCGATGCGATCCGGTGTTGGCAGCACGATGTCTTCCAGAATATCGGCTGCCGGCAGCGGAATATGGGGCGTGGTGATGCGGACCGGCGGACCGTCGAGATCGTAGAAGGCCTCATCGGCGGCGATCGACACGATCTCAGCGCCCCAACCACACAGCCGCGGATTTTCCTCGACTGTGAATAGCCGGTGCGTCTTCGAGATCGAACCGAGGATGGTTTGCGTGTCGAGCGGCACCAGCGAGCGCACGTCAACAACTTCGCAATCGACGCCGTGATCCGCCTTGAGCTTCTCGGCCGCCTCCAGCGCGCGCGGCACCATCAGCGCCAAAGCGCAGATTGTGGCGTCTTTACCTGAACGCAGAATCTTCGCCGTTCCGAGAGCATCGACGATCTCCCCGTCCGGAACCTCGCCCTTTGTGGCATAAAGCGATTTGTGCTCGAGGAAAATCACCGGATTGGGATCGCGCACGGATGCAGCCAAAAGCCCGATGACATCGCGCGGGCTCGATGGCGCGACCACCTTGAGCCCCGGAATCATCATGCACCAGTTCTCAACGCTTTGACTATGCTGCGCGCCGAAGCGTGAGCCCGCGCCATTACCGGTACGCACAACCAGAGGGCATTTGACCTGGCCGTTCGACATGTAACGGCTTTTGGGAAACTCGTTTGCAATGTAATCGAAACAGACCGCGAAAAAGTCCGAGAACATGATCTCGGCGATTGGCTTCAGGCCAGTCATCGCCGCGCCCATGGCAGCACCGAGAATCGCCTGCTCGGAAATCGGCGTGTCCCGCACGCGCAACGGTCCAAACTGCTCGTAGAGACCGACAGTCGCCTTGAACACGCCGCCGGCCTTGGCCACGTCTTCGCCAAGAAATACCACGTCGGGATCGCGGCTCATCTCCTGCGCAATGCCGCGGATGACCGCGTCGCGATAGGTCAGTTCCGCCATGCCCAGCCTCCGTCAGCATAGACATCGGTGGTGATAATATCGAGCGGCGGCGGCGGTGCGGCTTTGCAGGCCTCGGTCGCGTCGTCGACAATCTTGCGCACTTGCGCATCGATATCGGTAATCACCTTTTCAGCGACCCCGAATTGCAACAATCGCTCACGGTAGATCTTGATCGGATCACGCAGTTTCCAGCGATCAAGTTCGCCATCAGGCCTGTACTTCGCCGGGTCGGCGCGTGAGTGACCGCTATGGCGATAGGTCAGACACTCAATGAGCGACGGCCCATCGCCCGCGCGTGCCTTGTCAAATGCCGTCTGCGCCGTGCGATAGACCACGTCGGCATCGTTGCCATCGATGACAATGCGTTCGAGCCCATATGCCGATGCTCGATCGGCAGCCGGCTGCGGTACCGCCGTCACATCGCCGATCGGCGTATACTCCATGTACAGATTGTTTTCGCAGACGAAGACAACAGGCAGCTTCCACACCGCGGCGAAATTAAGCGCTTCATGGAAGGCGCCAATATTCGTAGTCCCGTCTCCGAAGAAGCAGACCGAGACATCCTTCGCGCCCTTGTACTGCGCGCGCCAGGCGGCGCCACACGCGATCGGAAGGTGGGCGCCGATAATGGCATATGAACCCATCACGCCGTGATCGACGGAAGTCAGATGCATCGAGCCTCCCTTGCCGCGCATCAAGCCGTTGTCACGCTGCATCAACTCGCCCAGCACCTTCTCCACTGAGACCCCGCGCGCCAGCGTGTGGGCGTGGCCGCGATAGGTGCAAAAAGATAAGTCGCCCGGCTTCATGGCTCCGGCAAACCCTGCCGCGACCGCTTCCTGGCCGAGCGACAAATGACTAGTGCCTTTGACGAGGTTCTGGAGAAACAGATCGTAAGCGCGTTGCTCAGCCTCGCGGATCACTACCTGCATCCGGTACATTTCGAGCCGCTTTTGCTCGCCAATGTCGTCATTCAGTCCGGAGCCGGCCTTGGCCTGCGCGCGGTCCTTTGCTGTGGCCATAAATGATCCTCGAAAGCTCAAAATCCGTGTTAAGCGGCAGCAACTTAGCGCTTAGACGGAAGGCCCCGCAACTCTCCTATTCGAGCGGGCCTTCGATGGCTGCTTCGCTGGTTGTGGACTTGCCTACCTGACGCTCGCGGTAGAGCAAATAGAGTCCGGAACCGATGACCATAGCCGCACCCGCCATGGTCCAGCCATTGGGTACGTGGTCGAACACCAGATACCCCAGGATCACCACCCAGATCAGCTGAGTATAGATGAATGGCGACAACACAGAGGCGGGCGCCAGTTTGTGGCCAGCGATCAAGAAATAGTGGCCGGCGCTACCGAGCACACCCGTCATTGCGAGCATCAGCGCGATGACCCAGTTCGCTGGCGGCTGCCAGACAAAAGGGATGACCGGCAGCATCAACAGCGCACCGATAGCATTCGAATAAAATAGTGAGGTCTGGTTGGAATCGACTCGCGACACGATGCGCGTGATCACTGCGTAAAAGCCGTAGCAGATGGTTGCCCCCAACGTAATCAAGGCAGCCGGATGCATGCCGCCGAGCCCGGGCCGCGTGATCAGCAGAACGCCTGCAAAGCCGAAGCCAATCGCGGACCATCGCCTCCAGCCGATCCACTCGCCTAACAGCGGACCGGAGATGATGGCGACGATGAAAGGAAAGGTGAAGATAATCGACAGCGCCTCGTCGAGTTGCAGCCAACGCAGACCCAGGAAATTGAGAGCGGTCGAACCAACCAGTAGCACCGACCGGATGATCTGAAACTTCGGACTACGGGTACGCAGCAGATCACTATGTGTCAGCGGATTAGACACGATCAGCGTCAGCACAAAGGCACTGGTGTAGCGAGCCCAGGCGATCTCAAGGGAGTCCATCTGGGTATTGAGGTATTTCGCTGTGGTATCAAGGCAGGCAAAGAGTGCAACCGCTCCGCACATCAGAGCGATACCGATGAGCCGCTGGCGGCGCTGGTGCGAAGAGTCTCTCAATAGGTCGCCCGGCCGCCCGAAATGTCGAAGACCGCACCGGTGGTGAAAGAACATTCGCTGGATGCGCAAAAGGCGACAAGGCTTGCGATTTCATCTACGGTTACGAAGCGCCCACGCGGGATTTTCGACAACATGAAATTGATGTGCTCTTGCGTCATCTGATCGAAGATCGCGGTTTTCGCAGCTGCCGGCGTGATGCAATTGACCGATATGTCGTGGGACGCAAGTTCCTTTCCGAGAGATTTGGTCAACGCAATGACCCCTGCTTTCGACGCAGAATAAGCCGGAGCGTTTGGATTGCCTTCCTTGCCAGCGATGGACGCGATATTGACGATGCGACCGTAATTCTGCGCGATCATGGCCGGCACCAAAGCGCGGCAGCAATGAAACGGGCCATTGAGATTGATTGAAAGAACGTCGCGCCAGGCATCGAGCGGATAATCCCAGGTCTTCACGTTCGGCCCGGCAATGCCTGCATTGTTGACGAGGATGTCGATGCGCCTCAGCGCTTTGATCGTGTCGTCGCGCGCGTGTTCCACGTCGGGATAACTGGTGACGTCCACCGCGAAAGACGTAACGCGGCCGCGTTTTTGCAATTCGGCCGTAGTCTTTTTTGCCAGACCAATATCACGATCCCAGATCGCAACCGCTGCGCCGGATTCGAGGAATCGCTCGACGATCGCCCGACCGATACCTTGCGCCCCGCCTGTAACGACCGCGTTGCGTCCGCTGAGATCGATTTTATTAGGCATGACTGCCTCCCGCGCAAAGCTAGCGAAGGTGCCGCCCGATGGCGAGCGATGAAAATGTGGATGCGCAATGCCAACGGTATACGCCGTACGGCCTTGTAACGCCGGACCATGTGTTGTAAACGGCGGTCGCCCCACATTTCCAAGGCTCGTGAGCCCAAGCACCGTCTCCTTCGTTCACGGAGGGGACCTATGCTGTCTCCGAGCTATTCGATCTCACCGAAAGATCTCTGGAGTGCGATCGCGACACGCGACGCAACGCAGCTCGTCGATGTGCGGCGGTGCGACGCCTACGAGCAATCGCCACACTTGTTATCTGGCGGCCGGGCTCCACGCGGTATCGCTTGGCCTGTGGGCACTGGCCGGCGATGACGATCATGGACTGCTCGAACGCGGTTTCATAGTTTACGATGCTCTGTTCGCCTGGCTGCGCATTGCTGCCCAGGAATGACACAATTGGCCGGCCAAAGCCGCGTAACAAGCATGGCAATCACTGAAACGACTGTTCGGCCGAGCTTTGGCGAAGCCTTCATGGTCTGGCTCAAGATCGGCTGCATCAATTTTGGTGGGCCGGCCGGGCAGATCGCCCTCATGCATCGCGTTGTTGTTGACGAAAAGAGATGGATCGACGAGCCGCGCTTCCTGCATGCCCTCAATTTCTGCATGCTGTTACCGGGACCCGAGGCGCAAAAGCTCGCTACCTATCTCGGCTGGCTGCTGCACGGCGTGCGCGGCGGCCTGAGCGCCGGAATTTTGTTCATTCTGCCCGGTGCCTTCGTAATGCTGGGCCTGAGCCTGCTCTATGCGCTCGGGCGCGGCGTCTCTGCGGTGGACGGCGCGCTTTTCGGCATCAAGGCAGCAGTGCTGGTGATCGTGATCGAGGCGCTGATCCGGATTGGAAAACGCGCACTCAAGACGTCCGTGCTGTTATCACTGGCGGCCGCCGCATTTGTTGGTATTTTCTTTCTGGGACTGCCGTTCCCGGTGATCGTCGCCGCCGCCGCATTGATCGGTTATATCGTTGCACGCCGGGCTCCTGGGCAGCTTGGGCTAACGGAAAAAGTTGAAAGCGTGCCGCTGCCAGCAAAAGATCGCTGGCGGCACTTTGTCATTGCATCGGTGGTCGGCGTTGTTGCGTGGTGGACACCGATCGTATTCGCCGGTCTGGTTTTTGGTCCTCGGCACGTCTTGGTGAGCATTGGCATTTTTTTCTCGAAACTTGCGGTGGTGAGTTTTGGTGGCGCCTATGCACTGCTCGCCTACATGGCGCAGGAGGCGGTGCAGACCTACGGCTGGATGACAGCGCCGGAGATGGTCGATGGACTAGGCCTTGCCGAAACGACACCGGGGCCGCTTATCCTCGTCACACAATTCGTCGGCTTCCTCGCTGCCTTTCGTGACGCTACGCCTTTCTCACCGATAACTGCGGGCGTTCTCGGCGCGGCGATGACGACTTGGGTCACGTTTGTACCTTCGATGCTCTGGATTTTTGCTGGCGCACCTTTCGTCGAACGATTGCGTGCGAATCGGCAATTGTCCGGCGCACTTGCTGCTATCACCGCAGCCGTTGTCGGCGTAATCCTGAATCTGTCGGTGTGGTTCGCGCTGCATGTGCTATTCGGAAAAGTCACCGAAATGCACGCGGGGCCACTGCGCTGGTACGCCTTTGATCCGCTTGCGCTTGATCTTCGTGCCGCTGCGCTAGCGGCCATCGCAGCTGTGCTGGCTTTCGGGTTGCACCGTAGTCTTATCGAAGTAGTGGTCGCGATGGCTGCACTCGGTATCTTTGTGTATCTGGTTCTTGGGGGCTAGCGTTCGCGCGCTATTGCGCTTTCGTGCCAGCGGCGAAGCACGAGATGCGAGATCGCCGACAACGCGAAAAAGATCGCGACCCCGGCCAGCGACAACAGCAGCAATGCTGCAAACATCCGCGGAATGTTAAGCCGATAGCCGGATTCGGCGATGCGGTAGGCTAATCCAGACCCTGCGCCGGCTGAGCCGGCCGCGATTTCCGCAACCACGGCACCGATCAGCGACAGGCCGCCGGCAATGCGCAGGCCTGCCAACATTTGTGGCAGCGCTGACGGGAATTTTAAATTCCACAGCACCTGCCAGCGCGACGCCTTATAGAGCTCGAATAGTGCGAGGAGATTATGTTCGACCGAATTCAACCCTAGCGTCGTATTGGCGAGAACCGGAAAGAAGGCGACGATCCAGGCGCAGGCAAGCACGGCCAAGGATTGCGGCAGGTAGATCAGCAGCAGGGGCGCAATGGCGACAACCGGCGTCACTTGAAGGATGACTGCGTAAGGATAGAGAGAATATTCAACCAGGCGTGATTGATTGAACAGAATTGCAAGGCTGACACCGCCGAAAGCGGCGAGCAAAAAGCCCGCGAAGGTGGTGCGCAGCGTCACCAGCAGCGAATTCCAGAGCAGGCCGCCATCCGCAACCAGTGTCGTTAGCACCAAACCCGGGCCCGGAAGCACGAACGGCGGAATGGCGAAGGCCTCCACGACCAAGTGCCAAACCAACACGCCGACCGCGAGGACCACGACAGGCAAACCGATGCGCAAGGCGCGGTCACTCATGAGGCACCTCCAGCCGCCATCGCCTTCTCAAGCGCTTCGGCGACCTGCCGGCAGAAACCGCCATATTCGCTCGAAGTACGGAAACGCTCGTCGCGCGGATACGGACGGTTGATCGCGATTTCCGTAAAGACCCGACCTGGGCGCGGCGTCATTACCATGATGCGCTGCGACAGATAGACAGATTCAAAAACCGAATGAGTAACGAAGATCACCGTGCGGCGGAGCTCGTGCCACACCGCCAGCAGATCGTTGTTGAGTTTGAAGCGAGTGATCTCATCGAGGGCCGCAAATGGCTCGTCCATCAGCAGCAATTGCGGCTCGGTCACCAGCGCGCGCGCAATCGAAGCACGCATTTTCATGCCCCCGGAAAGCTCGCGCGGAAAAGCGTCCCCAAAATCTAGCAGTCCGACACGCTCCAGCGATTGCGTGACGGCCGCGTGCGACAACTTTTCATCCGCCCGGGCGAGCTTAAGCGGGAGCTGCACATTGCCGGCAATATTGGCCCAAGGCATCAGCGTCGGCTCCTGAAATACAAAACCGACCCGGCCGGCACCATTCGGCCATTCGACAAGTCCTTCCGACGCCGTGCTTAGGCCTGCGATGATGCGCAACGCAGTCGATTTGCCACAGCCCGAAGGCCCAAGCAGTGAGACGAATTCGCCTTCGCGCACCTCAAGGTTCAGCGCCTCGAGCGCAACAGTGCCGCGCTCGAACGCCTTGCTGACGCCGCGCAACGAAACGATGGTCTGGCCTGGCGCGCTCATTTCGGCCGCAAGTCGACGCCGACGCCTTTGTTGACGAATTGCAGAGTATAGGCGCGCTTGTAGTCGATCCCCGCCTTGACCACACCGGCGCGCACCATCTTCTCGAAGAAGCTCTTCCAGTGGGCATCGGTCATGGCGCCGATACCGAGCTTAATCGAATCCCCGGAATCGACGATACCGTACTCCTTCATTTTTG
>DASWAK010000433.1:0-1895 GCA_036391175.1 Pseudolabrys sp. | reverse complement strand
CATGAGGTGCACAGGGCGGCGTTTACCTGAGCCTGCGTCGGGAAAGGCAGGCCATCAGTGCGCCCGACTAGGCGGATAGCCTCGTAGGGGCAGTCCTCGGCACAGCGGGCGCAACCGTTGCAATGGGCGAGATCGACCACGGCGGCGCGGGCTCGGCGCAAGGGTGGCAACCAGGGCATCAAGCCGATCATCAGCGAGAAAACGCCGAGGAACGTCCACACCCCGCCCCGGCCCCAGATATCGGTCAATGGATAAAGCGGCAGATAGAACCAATCGAGGCCGATCCCCACCGGCGCCATGGCGAGATCAACGTGACCCTGCGACAACGCTGGCTTCCACATCGACACGCCGATCAGCGCGGCAAGCGACATCACCGCGAGCATCCGTGGCGGATTAATCTTCGGACGTGAGATGCGCAAAATGTGCACCCACATGATGAACAGCAAGATCAGCGGAACCGCGATATGCATGAACACCATGAGCGTGAAGAATCGACTCGTAAGCGTGCCAGTGGAGATAAAATTACGCGCGATCGGCTCGCCGAAGATCGGCAGGCGGTCGAGCAACTCCGAACTGGTGATAGCGACGTATTGGGCGAGTCGGTCCCACACAAGCCAATAGCCGGTAATGCCCGAACCGTAGAGCAGCCAGATCATCGGCAAGCCGGTGAACCATGAAAACCAGCGGACGCCGCGGTATTGATCGTAAGCGAATTGCCGCAGCAGATGGGTTGCCACCATCACAACCATCAGGTCGGACGCATAGCGGTGCAGGCTGCGCATCACGCCCGCATGAAACCATTGTTCGCGGCTGATGTATTCGACCGACTCGTAAGCGCGTTCGATGCCGGTATCGAAGAAAATGAAAAGATAGATGCCACTGACGGCGACGATCCAGAAAAAGAAGAAGCCGAGCGCACCAAGTTGAGCGAGCGGATTGAGCGCCGGCCCGAACAATCGCTCGAACGGCCGCTCAATAAGCTCAAACCCGCGCTGTAGCACGTAGCGGACTGCGCCGATCACCCGTTCCTCCGAATTAATCCGGCCTACCGATCAAGCGCGCCCTGCGCGACTCCACTCACGGTAAAGAAGTCCGCCAAATACAAAGAGCGAAAATGCGGCAATTACACTGCCGAATGCTAGTCCATAATCTATTCGGTAACGGCCGGCGCCGGGATCGTAAACCGTGCAGATGAATTTGATACGATTAAGGATGTTGCTCATCGAGAATGAGCTTGACGTGCCATAGACGGCATCCTTAAGCGGCTCGATGAATACCTGCAACGGAAAATCATCCCCGTATACGGACCGATAGACCTTGCCGTCACGGTCGACGATTGTTGTTTGCGTGACGTGATCGAAGCCGCCAGCAACCGAAACATAACTGAAACCAAGATCATGCAGCAGCGCTTCAATGGTAGGGGGATCGGCGCTGGCAAGCCGCCAGTTTTTGACATTCACGCCTTGTATCGACGCAAACTGGGCCATACGGGCGGGGGTATCATTACGTGCGTCGAAACCGACGGTAAGCACGTTAAAACGGTCGTGGCCAAAGACCCGAGTTGCCTCGCTTACCGCACTGATTAAATGTTGCGTCGTTGGTGGGCATGCCGAACTGCACGCCGTGTAGATGAGGCTGATCACCAAAGGCTTGCCACGATAATCGCGCAACAAGAACGGCGCGCCCGTCGAGTCGGTGAGTTTGTAATTGCCAACATTTCGTCCGATTGCCTGCTCGCTCAGCTCAATCACCTTGCGCGGGTCGAGCCGGGCGACCTGTACGCTAGGCGTCGCTGCAAACACGGGCTCCGCCAACATACCAGCAAGCCCAAGCCCGATCGCAGCGGCGAGCACGCCGCGCGTCATAACCAGGATCCGATTGCGCCGTCGAGCAGC
>DASWAK010000432.1:0-8251 GCA_036391175.1 Pseudolabrys sp. | reverse complement strand
GCCGCCGAAGCCGGGATTAACTGACATCACCAGAATGAGGTCGACCAGATCGATGAGATGCGCGACGCTCGACGCTGGCGTGCCCGGATTCATGCTCACGCCCACCTTCTTGCCGAGCGCACGGATCGCCTGCAGCGAGCGATGCACATGCGGGCCGGCTTCCACATGCACGGTGATAATGTCGGAGCCAGCCTTGGCGAAAGCTTCCAGATAGGGATCGCAGGGAGCGATCATCAGATGTACGTCGAGTGTGGTCTTGGCGACCGGGCGGATCGCCTTCACCACTTCGGGGCCAATCGAGATATTGGGCACGAAGTGGCCGTCCATCACATCGACATGGATCCAGTCGGCGCCGGCAGTTTCGACCGCGCGGATTTCTTCGCCCAATTTGGCGAAATCGGCCGAAAGAATCGACGGCGCGATAATCAGCGGGCGGGGCATTCATGGCCTCCAGACGCGTTCGGGTAACATGCGCGGAGCCTGCGGGCAACGCCGCCGCGACGCCATGCACCGACTTGTTAACGATTGGCGGAGAACTGCTTCGCCAGTGGCTTCAGCAAGTGTGGCAATAGATAGATAGGAAACTGCGCGAGTGCGAAATAAAGCCAGGCGATGTCCGGCACGACAAAACCGGTCGCCGCTAGCATCAGGCCGATATTGCGGTTGCCAGCGATTAACCCGATGGCGAAGGCGCGGGCCCGTCCCGCGCGCAGGAACACCATCGCGGTGATGGCCATCATGGCGAGCGCCAGCACGAAGGCAAGCGCGGTGAGCGCAATCACCAGCAAAGGGTTGGCGCGGAAATGCTCGGTGACGCCGTCCATCGCCGCCACCGCAAACATAAACATGGCGAGCACGCTCAACCCGTCGATGCGTTCTCGCTGCGCCTCGATAAAGTTTCGGCCGGTCATGCGTCGAATGACGGCCCCGGCGACGGCACAACCGGCGATGATCAAAAACAGCTTGAGGCCGAAACCGAGCGGGGAGGCGAGCGCGGTGCCGAGATAGATGTGAGTGAACAGGCTCGCGGTCAGTGGCGTGATCACGGTCGACACGATCAGGCTCGCAAGCGTGAGCGCGACATCGAGTCCGAGCAGCGCGGCGAGTGCGGGTGAGGACATCAGTCCGGGCGCTGACATCTGAAGCACCAGCATGAAGTAGAGACCCGGCATCCGCTGATCGAGCCCGAAGGCCAGGAACACGATACCGAGCGCGGCGGGCGCGATCAGCATCGCCCACAAAGTGGCGGCAGCAATCAGCCCAGGCCGAGTAAAATGATGACGCAACTCGGTCGGGTCGACCCGAAGAAACGCGAGCGTGAGCATCGCTATGATTGCTTCGCCCAGATAAGGCTTGAAAGCTGCAGCGAGACCCGGCACCGCCAACCCGACGAAAATCGAGGCCGCCGCCACAAGCGTGCCGTGGCGGCCGACAAAAGTTAGCGCCGCCGCGAGGGCGCCAGCCAGTTTCATAGAGGGACAACTCCGCCGAGGGTGGGTGCTTGGGCTTGATAGCGCTCTTGGCCGTCGCGATCCATATATAAGAGTTTACGCGACAGGAGATCCGACGTGGCACGTACCGACGCAATGGTTCTTGGAGCCGGCATTGTCGGCACATCGATAGCGCTGCATCTTGCCAAGCGCGGCTTGAGCGTTGCGTTGGTCGATCGTGCTGGCGTTGGCGAGCAAACCTCTTATGGCAACGCCGGCATTATCGAAGGCAACACGATATTCCCGCCGGCGTTTCCATCTGATTTCGGCGCGCTCATGCGCATCGCGTTCAAGCGCGCAAGCGAGGCGAATTATCACCCGTCATTTCTGCCCCGCGTCATGCCTTGGCTATTGGCGTTCCGTGCGGCATCGCGCCCAAAACGCCTGGCTGAGACTGCGCGTTTGATTCGTCCGCTGTTTTCCCGCGCGGTCGCCGAGCACGAGGCGCTGATGGCTGAAGCCGGCGCAACGCATTACCTGCGCAAGACCGGCTGGCTCAAGGTTTATCGCGGTAAGAAGAGTTTCGCCGCATTGGCCCGCGAATTCGATCTCGCCGCGAAATTTGGCTTGCCACTACAGGCGCTCGACGCGGCCGGCGGGCACGCGCTTGAGCCGTCGCTTAATCCGGTTTTTTCCCACGCGGTGTTCTGGCCACAGGCGGCGAGCGTGAGCAATCCGCTGGGTGTTACACGGGCCTATGCTGCGCGGTTTACCGCGCTCGGCGGGATCATTCTCTCAGGCGATGCGCGATCGCTGCACCGGACGGGCAACCGTTGGCGCGTAGAGACCGACGAAGGTGCGCTCAACGCGGCTGAATGCGTGATTGCGCTTGGGCCCTGGGCGCCCGACCTGCTCAAAACGCTTGATCTTAACCTGCCTCTCGCAGTCAAGCGTGGGTACCACCGGCATTTTCGCGCACAAGGCAATGCTAGCCTATCGCGGCCAGTGCTTGATGCCGAAGCTGGCTGTCTGGTCACTCCGATGGAGCAGGGCATTCGCATCACCACTGGCGTCGAATTTGCCGCGCGCGATGCAACACCAAGTCCGGTTCAATTCGATCTTTTGATGCCGAAGGTGCGCCAGCTGTTTCCGCTGGGCGAGCGCGCGGATGACAAAACCTGGCTCGGCAGCCGGCCCTGCTTCCCGGATTCCCGGCCGGTAATTAGCCATGCTCCCGGACGTGCCGGGCTGTGGCTGGCGATCGGTCATGCGCATTGGGGCCTTACGCTTGGCCCCGCCACGGGACGCATGATCGCCGAGATGATGGCCGGTGAGCCGCCGTTTTGCGATCCTGCCCCCTATCGGGCTGCACGGTTTAGCTAGCGCGCGCCGCCGTGATCCTTCGGAAACCGTAACGATCGCGAAATGTAGGCGCTCAATCCGCCATTCCGGTTTTCGCCCTCTCAACCGAAACGGTCGCGCCAGCTCGGCAGCGCATCGGAAAACGGTAAAGCGGTCGCTTCATAAATACCGCGCGCGATGGCGCGCGCGAGCACATTGGCGGCGATCATGCCGAGCTCGCTTAGCGAAAACACCGGGTCGGGCAGGGGCTTTGCGCCCATAGCGGCCGCGAATACCACATCGCCATCGAGTGGCGTGTGCACCGGATAGATCGCGCGTGACAAACCGCTTTGCGCCATCACGGCGAGGCGTTTGGCTTGTGCCTTGGTGAGTTTGGCATCGGTCGCGACCACTGCGAGAGTGGTATTCTCCCCTGGCGCGCCTTTGCTGCGAAACGCGAGGGCATCGCTTGGAATTGTTGCCGGCCAGCCCCGCCCGCCAAATTCTTTTCCTTGTTCGAACGGGGCCGCCCAAAAATGCGCGCTATTGCCGACGGTCATGCTGCCGGCGGCATTGGCAGCCACGATGGCGCCGACCGTGAGGCCGCCACGCGTCTGCGCGCTGGCCGAGCCGATGCCTCCCTTGAGATTGACGGTGGTGGCGCCAAGTCCTGCCCCAACACTGCCAAGTGCAAAATCACCACTTGCCGTTCGCGCGGCTTCGTAGCCAAGCTCGCGGTACGGTGGATATCGCCCCCAGTTCTTGTCGCCGCCTGACAGCAAGTCGAACAGTATTGCGCCCGGCACGATCGGCACGCGCGCATCACGGACCTGGAAACCGCGGCCCTGTTCGCGTAGCCAGGCTTGCACGCCCGAAGCGGCATCCAGGCCGAAAGCAGATCCGCCCGACAACACGATGGCGTCGATGCCTTCCACGGTCTGCGCCGGATCGAGCAGGGCGGTCTCGCGCGTTCCGGGCCCGCCACCGCGTACGTCCACGCTAGCGACCACGGCGGCGTCAAAAACAATGGCCGTGACGCCAGAGCCAAGCTTGGTATCGCCGGCATGGCCGACCCGTAGACTAGGAACGTCTGTAATAAGGTTGCGCAAAGCGACTTTCTCCTTGAAGGAGCGGAAACGATTTGCCGTGGCGCGTCAATGACCCTCCGGGAAGTCTGATCACTTACCGATCACGTCAAGGTCACAACTGAAAAAGCAGACTTGCCATTGCCACATTGGCTAGCGCATCTAGGCCCCATGAATGGCGACGTCACCTTCCTGGCCGCGTTGATCGCGGGCTTGGTCAGCTTTCTTTCGCCCTGCGTGCTCCCGCTGGTGCCACCGTATCTCGTATTCCTGGCGGGCACCTCGCTGGAGCGTTTTGCGGACAGGGAGCCGGAGCCGCGGGTCAAGCGTGAAACGGTGGCTGCAGCGGCCCTGTTCGTGCTCGGGTTTTCCACGGTGTTTGTGGCGCTCGGCGCCAGCGCTAGCGTCATCGGATCGCTCATTCGTGCCTATTCGGGTCCGCTCGCGATCATCGCCGGCATTGTCATTGTGATCATGGGCTTGCACTTCCTCGGTGTCACGCAGATCGCGTTGCTGCACCGGCAGAAGCGGCTTGACGTCGCCAAGCCAGTTGGCCTGTGGGGGGCCTATGTGATCGGGCTCGCGTTTGCCTTTGGCTGGACGCCGTGCATCGGACCAATTCTCGCCGCTATTCTTGCAGTGGCTGCGTCCGAACAGACGGTAACGAGAGGTGCGACTCTGCTTGGGGTCTATTCCCTCGGACTTGGGATTCCATTCATCGTCGCGGCGTTCGCGATCGAACCGTTCGTGGCATTTTTGGCGCGGTTCAAAAAGCATCTTGCCCGGGTCGAACATGCGATGGGCGCGTTGCTGGTCCTGACCGGGATCGCTTTCCTCACCGGCAGCGTCAACCTGATGAGCGTGTGGTTGCTCGAAGCTTTTCCGATACTGGGCAAAATCGGCTGACCGTTCGTGCTCCGGGCGCGCTTCGCTCCGTGCTGCGCCGCGACCAGGGCATAGGCTCGCTAAGCAAAAAGCCCGCCGGACGGCTTTCGTTTCGCAAAATGCGGTTGCTTACTTTATCTTGCTGCAATCGGAGCCTGGACACTCGACGTAAGTGATCTTGCCACTGGCATCCTTCTTCCAGATATACATCACGTAGTCGAGCTTTGTAATGTCGCCTTTCTTATCGTAGGAGATATCGCCCAGCACAGTCTTGAACTGCATGCCGGAATGCATCTTCTCAGCGACTTTCTTGGGATCGAGAGATTTGGCAGCTTCCGCGGCCTGCTTGATGATCTGCACGCCGGCGTAGCTATACAGCGTGTAGGCTTCCGGTTCGAATTTCTTGGCGCGGAATTCCTCCACCACCTTTTTGGCATCTGGCTTGTTGCGCGGATCTGGACCGTAAGTCATTAATGTGCCTTCAACACCCGGTCCGCCAATTGATGCGAACTCGTCGGAGGTAATGCCGTCGCCGCCCATCAGTGGCGCCTTCACACCCTGGTCGCGCATCTGTCGCACGATCAAACCGCCTTCGGTGTAGAGGCCGCCCCAGTAAATCAGGTCTGCGCCTGACTGCTTGATCTTGGACACCAGCGCCGAATAGTCCTTTTCGCCGGTGTTCACGCCTTCGTAGAGAACTTCTTTCATCCCGCCCTTGGCCATCGCTTTTCTGGTCTCATCGGCAAGACCTTTTCCGTAAGTCGTCTTGTCGTGAACGACAGCGATTTTCTTGCCTTTGAAATGTTTCACGATGTATTCGCCAGCGACTTGACCTTGCTGGTCGTCACGGCCGCAGACGCGGAAAATGTTCCACATCTTGCGCTCGGTCACTATCGGGTTTGTTGAAGCCGGCGTGATCTGGAGAATGCCGTTTTCCTGGTAGACCTCGGACGAGGGGATGGTGACGCCTGAATTGTAGTGGCCGATGACGAACTTGACGCCATCGGCGGAAAACTTATTGGCGACCGACACGCCTTGTTTCGGGTCGGACACATCGTCTCCGTAAGAAACGGTAATTTTCTGGCCGAGGATGCCTCCGGCGGCGTTAATGTCGATTGCAGCCTGGTCGACACCATTCTTCATTTGCGCGCCAGTCGCTGCACTCGGCCCTGTAATAGGTCCACCCACTCCGAATTTAATCTGAGCCGCAGCCGTTCCCGCAGTGGCCATCGCAATGCCCAGCGCGAAGCCGAGCGTCGTGATCTTCTTCATCTATTGTTCCCCCCTCCAATTGGAGCCGGCATTTTTGTCTTTGGCAATATTACGTCAGGGCAGTTTGCGGCGCCAGCGCATCGGGCCTTCGGGTTCGTTGAGCCAGCGATACTGTGTGACCATTTGCGATGCCCGCGCGGCCCTGAAACCAAGGGAGCCGAAGACGACGCAGAATGCCCCGTCCACCAGATAGTAGTGAAGCGACAGAAAGGTGCCTCCATAAAGACTGAAATGAATGAATCGAACCGCACCGGCCAGGATGAAGCCATATGCGACAACCTGCCACCATGGCCGCCAGGTCATGGCTATGGCGCGGCCAGCTAGCGCCGCCGCCCCGCCGCCCAAAATAATCGTCACAAGCAGGAAAACGCCGAATGAGCGTTCTTCATAGAGTAGTTCGTGGATAGAGAAGGCGGTCGAAATTTCATTCAATGTCGGCCTCCCTCGAGATAGGCCGACTTGATATCGGAGCGCTCCAGTAATTCTCGTCCTGTCCCCGAGAGGGTGATCAGGCCATTGACCATAACGTAGCCGCGGTGTGCGAGCTTGAGCGCGTGATAAGCGTTTTGCTCGACGAGGAACACAGTTAGACCGCTCTCAACATTGAGCGCTTTGATGGCGTCGAAGATCTGCCGCACGACCAGCGGGGCGAGACCGAGCGACGGCTCGTCGAGAAGCAATAGGCGTGGCCGCGCCATCAGTGCACGGGCGATTGCGAGCATTTGCTGCTCACCGCCCGACAGCGTGCCGCCGCGCTGGCCGATGCGCTGGCTCAGCCGCGGGAACAAGGCGAGCACGCGATCGAGATCGCGCGCAAATTCGGCAGGCTCGGCGGTGATCGACCCCATTTGCAGGTTTTCGAGCACTGTCATGCGCGAAAAAATGCGGCGGCCTTCCGGTGCCTGTGCAAGCTTGAGGCGCGCAATCTCATGCGTCGGCAACCGGGTGATATCGAGACCGGCAAATTCAATCGTGCCCTCGCGCGCGCGCGGATTGCCGCAGACGGTCATCATCAACGTGGACTTGCCGGCGCCGTTGGCGCCAATCAAAGTGACGATCTCTCCTTCGTTAACGTCGAGATCGACACCTTTGAGCGCCATCACGCGGCCATAGTAGGTTTTTACACCGCGTACTGTAAGCAGCCGCGTGCTCATAACCCGACCTCCGCCTCGACGTTGGCAAGGTCCTTGTCGGCGACGCCGAGATAAGCGGCGATGACTTTCGGATTGTCGCGGATCGCAGCCGGTGCTCCGTCGGCGATCTTGACACCATAGTCAAGCACGACCACGTGGTCGGAAATTTCCATGACCACCGACATGTCGTGCTCGATCAGCAGAATCGAAATGCCGTGTTGTTCGCGGATTGCCAGCAGAAGGTCGTTCAGCTGGGCGCTCTCGCGCGGGTTGAGGCCGGCTGCCGGTTCATCAAGGCAAAGCAAAACCGGTTCGGTGCACATCGCGCGGGCGATTTCGAGACGGCGCTGTGCGCCGTAGGGCAAATCACCCGCGGCGTCGTCGGCGCGCCCGGTAAGGCCGACCCTGTCGAGCCATTCCCGCGCCTGTTCGACCGCTGTGCGCTCGGCCTTGGCAAAGGAGGGAAAGCCGAGGACGCCGAGAAGGGTGTAACCTGATGCGATCATCAGGTGGTTGTGTTGCGCGACCAGCAGATTTTCCAACACCGTCATGCCCGGAAAAAGCCGGATATTCTGGAACGTGCGAGCGACCCGCGCCTTTTGTGTAACAAGGTAGTCGGGCATGCGTTCCAGCAAATAGAGTCCGCCGGCTGCGCGTGTGATACTGCGCTCGCCGCTGTCGGTAAGCGTTTCGAGCCAGTCCCAAGCAGTGGAATCGCCGTGGCGAAGAACAAGACGCCCCTCACTCGGCTTGTAGAAGCCGGTGATGCAGTTGAACACCGTGGTCTTGCCCGCACCGTTGGGTCCGATTAGCGCCGTGATCTCGCCTTGCCGGGCAGAAAACGACAGATCTTCCACTGCGACGAGGCCGCCAAAGCGCATGGTCAAATGCTCCACCTGCAGCAGCACGTCGCCTGAATCCGCCATCAGCCGTGCCCTTCCTTGACGAGGTCGGTGCCGATAGCCTTGCGCTCTTTTAGGACAATTGATGGCTCACGCGTCGCAATCAGACCCCGCGGCCGCCAGATCATGATAAGCACCATGGCGAGCCCGAACAGGAGCATTCGGTACTGCGTTGGGTCGAAGGTAGATCCGAAAATTAATTT